>DATHJG010001101.1:0-2770 GCA_035489875.1 Solirubrobacteraceae bacterium
GCATGATCGGGTAGCCGACGAGCTGGCCGGGAGCGTGGTAGGTGAGCTTGCCGCCGCGCGGCGTCTGGACGACGTCGATCCCGCGCGCGCGCCAGAAGTCGGGGGCGAACGGGAGGTCGGCGGGATCTGAGCGACGCCCGAGCGTGTAGACCGGCGGGTGCTCGAGCAGGAGCAGCAGGTCGGGGAGTTCGTTCGCGCTCACGCGCTTGCGCAGTTCCTCCTGCAGCGCGGCCGCCTTGCGGTACTCGACGGTGCCGAGGTGGCAGGTCCAGAGGTCGCTCATGCCGTGTCCCATGGTACGCCCGCGTAGGCACCCGCCGCCCGAAGCGGGTACATTGCCCGCACTCGAATCGCCGCGCAACGCGGCAGCCAACCTGGGGAGGGAATGGCGCAATGAAGAGATTCGCTGTCGCGCTCGTCGCGGTGCTCGTCGTAGCGGGCCTGGTCGGCCCCAGCGCGCACGCGGCGAAGCGGGCATCCGCCCGTGAGTACGTGGTCGCGTACAAGTCCGGCGTCTCGGTCGCCCGTGCCAAGGCGGCGGTACGCACCGCCGGCGGCAAGGTCGTCGCGACCCGCAAGGCGATGCGCATCATGCTGGTGCGCAGCACGAAGTCCGGCTTCGCGCGCAAGGCGCGCAAGAGCCGCGTCCTCACCGGCGTCGCGCGCAACCGCGCGATCGGCACGGTCAAGCCGGATCAGCAGAGCAAGATCGACGTCGAGCAGGAGGGGCGCGGTCCCGCGGAGGGCAAGGGCGGGGTCACGGTCCGCGAGACCGCCGCCGCCACCGACCTGTCCGAGCCGCTCGCCGACCTGCAGTGGGACATGCGCATGATCGGCGCCACGCCCGAGGGCTCCTACGCCACGCAGCAGGGGTCCAAGGACGTGATCGTGGCGGTGATCGACACGGGCATCGACGGCTCGCACCCGGACATCGCGCCGAACTTCGACAAGGAACTCAGCGAGAACTTCACGACGGACGACGAGCTGATCGACGGCAAATGCAACCAGGAGCGGGACCGCTCCTGCACCGATCTCGCGGACGTCGACGAGAACGGGCACGGAACGCACGTCGCCGGCACGATCGCCGCGCCGATCAACAACCTCGGCATGGCCGGCGTCGCGCCGAACGTCACGCTCGTCAACGCCCGGGCGGGTCAGGACTCCGGCTTCTTCAAGCTGTGGGAGACGGTGGACGCCCTCAAGTACGCCGGCGACATCGGCGCCGACGTGGCGAACATGAGCTTCTACACCGACCCGTGGCAGTACAACTGCCCGGGCACCCATCCCGCGCTCGACCCGGTGACGGGCCAGCCGACGGATTCGCCGGCCGAGCAGGCCGACCAGGAGCTCGTCCGCACCGTCACGCAGGACGCCGTCGACTACGCGATCGGCAAGGGCGTGACGCTCGTCGCGGCCGCCGGCAACTTCCACAGCAACCTGGACGTCGGGGCGGTCGACGACACGAGCCCCGATTTCCCGCCGGGCAACGAGAAGGTACGCGTCGTCACGGACTGGTGCCGCGACATGCCCACGGAGGCGGACGGCGTGATCTCGGTCAGCGCGATCGGGCCGTCGGGCGCCAAGGCCGACTACTCCAACTACGGCGCCGGCGAGGAGACCGGCGGCACCGGGGACGATCCGGCGGGCGAGATCGACGTCGCCGCGCCGGGCGGGTACTTCCGCGACTTCTTCGGGACCCCGCAGTTCCAGGTCCCCGAGAACGAGATCCTCGGCCCGTATCCCCTCGAGGTCGCGCGCGCGAACCGCGAGGTCAACGGGGCCGGCAAGCCGACGACGCCGTTCGTCGTCCGCGACTGCTCGGCGGAGAAGACCAACACCGGCGCCGATCCGTCGCCGCAGCCGGCACCGACCACGGAGTGCGCGTACTACCAGCTGATCCAGGGCACCTCGATGGCCTCGCCGCATGCGGCCGGCGTCGCGGCGCTGATCGTCAGCCAGTTCGGTACGCCCGACGCGGCGCACCCGGGCGGGCTCACGATGGATCCGGCCGCGGTGCGCGAGCGGCTGCGGGCCACGGCGGCCGATCACGCATGTCCGGTCCCGTCGGTCGTGGATTACACGCTCGTCGGCCGGCCGGCGAGCTGGAACGCCGAGTGCCTCGGCACGCCCGTGTACAACGGGTTCTACGGCGACGGCATCGTGAACGCGCAGTCCGCGGTCACGCCGTAGCGCGAACGTTCATGGTCCCGGGGGCGGCGCGCCCCGGGACCATGAACGCGTTCCCGTACGCGGTCGGCGACGTGGCAGGGATCCATCGCACGATGTCTTTCCTGCCACTCGACGTGCATCGACGAGCGTGGGACGCTCCATCCCATGAACGCCGAGATCCTCCTCTTCGACGGCTTCGACGAGCTCGACGCGATGGCGCCCTGGGAGGTCCTCGCCGGGCTCGCGTCCGTCCGCGACGACGTCACCGCCCGCCTCGTCACGCTCGAAGGCGCGCGCGATGTGCGCGCCGACCACGGCGCCGTGATCCGCGCCGAGGCCGCCCTGTCCGAACGCCCCGACGTGCTGCTCGTCCCGGGCGGCGGCTGGCTGGACCGCAGGCCCGAGGGCGCATGGGCGCAGGCCGAGCGCGGCGAGATCCCCGCCGCGATCGCCGCGCGTCACGCCGCCGGGTCGACCGTCGCGTCCGTCTGCACCGGCGCGCTGCTGCTCGCCGCCTCCGGCATCCTCGACGGCCGCCGCGCGACGACGAACCCGCGGGCGCTCGACGACCTCCGCGCCCGTGGCACGATCGACGTCGTCG
>DATHJG010001102.1:0-8807 GCA_035489875.1 Solirubrobacteraceae bacterium
TAGGGCGCCAGCGAACGTCAACTGCGGCATCGAAGGGTGCGGGATCGGCCGACCTCGCTCGGTCGCGCTTTCCTCCCGCTGTGCGGGATCAAGGCGCGACCCACTCGGTCCGCCGGGCGGTTCCGCGGAACCGCACCGCGATCCGGACCCTCCTTCAATGCTGCTGTTGACGTTCGCCGGCGTCGCCTGCCGCAGTTAGGGTGCGCGCATGCCGCACCGGCCAGCCCCCGTCACCGACCTTGCATGGAGCCCGCAGCAGGCCGAGGACTTCGGCACGCGGGTGCTCGACCTCTGGACCGAGCTGCTCGAGCGCCTCCCGTCACTCCCGGTGACGCGCGAGTTCACGCCCGCCGAGGTCGCGCCGGCCGTCGCGCTGCCCGTGCCCGAGGAGCCGATGGCGGTCGACGACCTCGTCGCCCACCTGCGCGAGCTGACGTTCGAGCAGTCGCTCCACACCGCCCACCCGGCGTTCTTCGCGTACATCAGCGGCGCCGGCACCGTGCCGGGCGCGGCGACCGAGCTGCTCGGCGCGGCCCTGAACCCGAACGTCGGCGGCTACCGGCTCGGTCCCGGCGCCGCGGAGATCGAGCTGCATCTCACGCGCTGGCTCGCCGGGCGCTTCGGTCTCCCCGAGGGCGCCGGCGGGATGATCATGACGGGCGGCGCGATGGCGAACTTCGTCGGCCTGAAGTGCGCGCGCGACGTCCTCCTCGGGCACGGCGTGCGCGAGGACGGGGTGCGCGGCCTCGGTCCGGTCGGCATCTACGCGTCCGACGAGGCCCACGCCGTGATCCGCCGCGCCGCCGACATGCTCGGGCTCGGGGCGGGCGCGGTGCGGGCGATCGCCGTCGACAGCGGGCAACGCATGCGCCCGGACGCGCTCGCCGCCGCGATCGAGCGCGACCTCGCCGCCGGCGTCCGGCCGCTCGCGCTCTGCGGCACCGCGGGCACGACCACGACCGGCTCGATCGACCCGCTGCCGGTGCTCGCCGACCTGGCCGCCGAGCACGGCATGTGGTTCCACGTCGATGCGGCCTACGGCGGCGCCGCCGTGCTCTCGGACGAGCTGCGCGGCCTGCTGGACGGGGTCGAGCGCGCCGACTCGGTCGCGGTCGACCCGCACAAGTGGCTCTACACCGCGCAGTCGGCCGGCTGCGTGCTGCTGCGCGACTTCGGGCTGCTGAGCCGCTCGTTCCACGCCGACGCCTCGTACATCTGGCTCGACGAGGACGCACGCCACGGGATCGACTTCGCCATGCACGGCCCGCAGTTCTCACGCGGGTTCGCCGCGCTCAAGGTCTGGGTCTCGCTGCTCGCCCACGGCCGCGCCGCGTACGGGACGCGGATCGCGCACGACGCGGCGCTCGCCCGCTATCTCGGCGAGCTCGTCGCCGAGCAGCCCGACTTCGAGCTGATGTGCGAGCCGCGCCTCTCGATCTGCTGCTTCCGCTACCGCCCGCGTGACTGGACCGGCAGCGAGGAGCAGCTCGACCGCGTCAACGAGCGCCTCATGACCGCGATCCACGCCGACGGCCGCGTCTACTGCTCCAACGCGGTGATCGACGGGCGCTTCGGCCTGCGCGCCTGCATCGTCAACTTCCGCACCGAGGCGCCGGACGTCGAGCGCCTGCTCGCGGTCGCGGCGGAGCTGGGACAGCTCGAGCAGCAGCGGAGCGTGGTCTGAAGGCGTCAGGATGCGGTACGGCCCGGCACCGCGACGCCGGACTCGTACGCGAGCACGACCGCCTGCACGCGGTCGCGCAGCCCGAGCTTCATCAGCACGCGCGCGACATGCGTCTTGACCGTCGTCTCGGACACGATCAGCTCGGCCGCGATCTCGGCGTTCGACAGCCCGCGGGCGATCAGCCCGAACACCTCGAGCTCGCGCGCGGTCAGCTCGTCGAAGCCCTTGGGCGGCGTCGTGACGGCGGGTGCCGCGGACGCGAACTCCTGGATGAGCCGCTTCGTGATCGACGGCGCCAGCAGCGCGTCGCCCTGGGCGACGGTGCGGATGCCGGCCGCGAGCTGCTCCGGCGGGACGTCCTTGAGCAGGAACCCGCTCGCGCCGGCGCGCAGCGCCTCGTAGACGTACTCGTTGAGATCGAACGTGGTGAGCATCAGCACGCGCACGGGCGGCGCGGTGTCGAGCGCGACGACCCGCCGCGTCGCCTCGATGCCGTCGAGCTGCGGCATGCGGATGTCCATCAGCACGACGTCGGGCTTGAGTCTCCGCGCCTTCTCCACGGCCTCCACGCCGTCGGCCGCCTCGCCGACCACGTCGAGGTCGTCCTCGGCGTCGAGGATCATCTTGAAGCCGGCGCGCACCAGCGCCTGGTCGTCGGCGATCAGGACGCGCAGGCTGCTCATGTCCGGGCTCCCGCGGTCAGCGCCGCCTCTTCCTCGCCCTCGAGCGGCAGCCGCACGGCGACCTCGAAGCCGCCGCCGCGCCGCCGGCCGGCGTGCAGCTCGCCGCCGTACATCCGCACGCGCTCGCGCATGCCGACCAGCCCCTGGCCGCTGCCGGCCAGGCGGACGTCGACGGGTCCATCGCCGCGATCGGACACGAGCACCTCCACAGCGTCGGCACGGTAGTGCACCCGGACGTCGGTCGGCGCGCAGCCGCCGTGCTTCATCACGTTCGTGAGCGCCTCCTGGAGTACGCGGTAGGCGGCGAGATCGAGTCCGGCGCTGAGCTCCGGGCGGATGCCGTGCACCTCCACGGTGACCGGGACGCCGGCGGCGCGCGCCCGCGCGACGAGCGCGTCGAGCTTCGCCAGCGTGGGCTGCGGCGCGTAGTCGGCGGGATCGTCCTCGGCGTGCAGCAGGCCGAGCAGGTGGCGCATCTCGGCGAGCGCCTCGCGTCCCGCGCGCTCGATCAGCGCCGCCGCCTCGACCGCGCGCGCCGGCTCGCGGCCGAGGATCCGGCGCGCGCCGCCGGCCTGGATCACCATCATCGAGACCGAGTGCGCGACCACGTCGTGCATCTCGCGCGCGATCCGCCGGCGCTCGTCGGCCACGGCGCGCACGGCCTCGGCCAGGCGCTCCTCCTCCGCGCGCAGCGCCTCCTCGTGCAGCTCGGCCGCCAGCCGCACGCGGTTCGCCGTGGCGCGGCCGACGACCCAGAAGAGCATCCCGAACAGTCCCGGGAAGATGATGTCGCCGACGATCGCGTCGTCGTTGGCCAGCGCGGCCGCCGCCATCGCCAGCCAGATCGCCGGGATCGCGAGCGCGGCGCGCCGGCCGGGCACGCGCAGGCCGGCGTTGTAGGGGAACACGAACAGGCCGAGGAACGCGACGATCAGGTCGGACTGCGGGTGCAGCGCGAGCGACAGCACGCCGACGATCAGCGTCCACGCATAGATCGCGCCGAGCGGATACTGCCGGCGCACGAGCGGCAGCAGCGCGATCAGCGCCACCGCCGCCACGGCCGCGTCCCGGTGGTTGCCGTCGAACGTGCCGCCGGCCAGGTCGGCGACCAGTACGGCGAAGAACCCGGCGCTCATCAGCGCGTCCCACGCCCACGCGGGGAACCGGCGCAGGCGCTCGATCACGCCGGCGGCTCCACGGGCAGCCGCGCGGCGACGCGCCAGCCCCCGCCGTCGACGGCGGCCGTCGAGAGCTCGCCGCCGTACACGGTGACGCGCTCGTGCATGCCGAGCAGACCGCGCCCTTCGGCGCCCCCGTCGTCGCGGATCTCGACCGCCACGTCGGCGGCGCCGTACGTGACGGTCACGTCCGCGCGCCCGGCGCTCCCGCCGTCGCGGGCCCGGCCCAGCGCCTCCTGCACGACGCGGTACGCGGTGAGGTCGACGCCGGCCGGCAGCGACCGCGCCGCGCCGGAGACCGTCAGGGCGACCGGTAGTCCGGCCGCAGTGGCGCGCTGCGCGAGGCCGTGGACATGCGCGAGGCTCGGCTGGGGCGCGAGCGCGAGCTCCTCGTCCTCCTTGCGCAGTACCCCGAGCAGCCGCCGCAGCTCGGTCAGCGCCTCCCGGCCGGTGTGCTCGACGGCGGCGAACGCGCTCGCCGCGCGCGCCGGCTCCCGCTCGGCCAGCCGCCGGGCGGCGCCTGCCTGCACGGTCATCGCCGAGAGCGCGTGCGCGACGACGTCGTGCAGCTCGCCCGCGATCCGGGTGCGCTCCTCGACCGCGGCCGCCTCCGCCTCCGCCACGCGCTCCTGCTCGGCGCGCCGGGCCTTCTCGCGCAGCGCCTGGTTGAGTCGCGCGCGGTTGCGCAGGAGGTGGCCGAACAGCATCGGCGCCGCGACGGTGAACATGGTCGTGAAGACGAACGACGGCAGGTCGTTCTCGATCGTGTCGCTGAAGACGCTGCCGACGGTGATCGTGGAGCCGACGACGAACGCGACCGCCAACCGGGTGCCCGCCAGCGCGGCGCCCGCCGAGTACGTGACGAAGATGACGACGAAGAACACGAGCACGACGTGGTCGGTCAGCTCCGGGCCGATCAGGTCGCCGGCGACGAGACCGCCCGTGGCAAGCGGGACCGCGGCCAGCGGCGCGCGGCGGCGCAGCGCCACGCCGAGCCCGAACGAGCCCGCGATGGTCAGCGCGAGCAGCAGCTCCGCGCCGGCGAGCTCCGTCATGAACACGATCTCGGCGCAGACCTCCAGGTAGACCGCCGCACCGATCAGCGCGTCGAGCCGGTACGGCGGCAGCGCGCGCACGCGGGCGAGGAGGGTGCCTGGCACGGGGCCCATGGGCCTCCGAATGGTGACGCGTGCGACGAGCGCCATCGTCCTCCCGGCTGACGATCGCGTCTCATCCCGAAGGAGGACGCCGGTTCATACCTGCGCTGCCCCCACGATCGACACTGCGGCCGACGACAGGCGACGCGGCGGACGCCATCGTCTCACCCCATGAGGACATGGACGGCCCAAACGCATGTCGCCGCCGACCCCGCGGTCGTGCTCGACGTGCTCACGGACACGGATGCCTGCCGGCGCTGGTCGCCGGTGCCGTTCGAGTTGGACGGCGCCGGCGGCCGGCTGGCGGCGGGCGCGCGGATGCGCGTGTCCGGCCGCCTGGTCGGGCGCCGCGTCGGCTTCGACGTCGAGGTCCACGAAGCCGGCGACGGCCGCCTCGCGCTTTCGGCGCACGGTCCCGTCGCCTTCGACGTCGCCTACGAAGCCCGCCCCGCCCGCGGGGGGAGCGAGGTCTGCGCCTCGATCTCCGTCCGCTCCGGCAGCGGCATGTTCGGCCGCGTCGCCGAGCAGGCCACCGCCGCCCTGCTGCACGCCGGCGCGCTCGGCGTCGCCGTCGACCGCATCGCCGCCTCCGCGGCCTCCTGACACCGACGAGAGAGGACCACCCGATGAGCGTTCTGCCCCGCGAGGCCCCCGCCACGACCGCCGCCGTCGCCGCTCGTGCGGTGACGCGCCGCTACGGCGAGGGCGAATCCGCCGTCGACGCGCTGCGCGGCGTCTCGCTCGAGGTCCCGGCCGGCCAGTTCACGGCCGTCATGGGTCCCTCGGGCTCCGGCAAGTCGACCCTCATGCACCTGCTGGCGGGGCTGGACCGGCCGACCGCGGGCTCCGTCCACGTCGGCGGCGAGGAGATCTCCACGATGGGCGACCGCCGGCTGACGCGGCTGCGCCGCCGGCACATCGGCTTCGTCTTCCAGTCGTTCAACCTGCTGCCGACGCTGACGGCGGAGGAGAACGTCACGCTGCCGCTCGCGATCGCGCGCATCAAGCCGCCGGCCGACGAGGTCGACGCGCTGCTCGCCCGCGTCGGGCTGACCGAACGCCGGGACCACAAGCCGTCGGAGCTCTCAGGCGGCCAGCAGCAGCGGGTCGCGATCGCGCGTGCGCTGATCGCCAAGCCCACCGTGCTGTTCGCGGACGAGCCCACCGGCAACCTCGACTCCGCGGCGGGCGCGGACGTGCTGGCGCTCCTGCGCGACGCGGTCGCGGCCGGCCAGACGACCGTGATGGTCACCCACGACCCACGCGCCGCCGCGGTCGCCGATCGCGTGCTGTTCCTCGCGGACGGCCGCATCGTCGGCGACGTGGCCGAGCCGACCGAGGACCAGATCATCGCCGCGATGCGCGAGGCGGCCCACCGATGATCCGGATCGCGCTGAAGTCCCTGGCCGCGCGCCGGCTGCGCACCGCGCTCACGGCGCTGGCCGTCGTGCTCGGCGTCGCGATGGTGAGCGCGGCCTTCACGATCACCGACACGATGCGCGGCGCCGCCGACTCCCTGTCGAGCGCCGCCTACGACGGCACGGACGCCGTCGTGACCGCTCGTACCGCGTTCGAGGTCGACGCGGGCGACTGGACGGCCGAGCGGCCGACCGTGGACGCGAGCCTGCTGGAGCAGGTGCGCAAGGTGCCGGGCGTCGCGGTGGCGACGGCCGACGTCACCGACGAGGCCAAGATCGTCAAGCGCGACGGCAAGCCGGCCGGCGACGGCCCCTACTTCGGCGTCGGCTTCGACGCGAAGACGCCGGGCGCCGAGCAGCTCACGCCGTTCCGGCTCGCCGGCGGCCGCTGGGCGAGCGGGCCGCGCGAGGTCGTGATCGACGCCGGCACGGCGGCCGACCAGGGCTACCGCGTCGGCAGCACGGTGCAGGTCACGACGCGCGGCGAGCCGCACGACTTCGAGGTCGTCGGCATCGCCCGCTTCGGCAGCGTGAAGTCGCTCGGCACCGCGACGTTCGCCGTGTTCGACCTCGACGCGGCGCGCGCTCTGCTCGGCCGCGGCGACCAGGTCGACGGGATCCTCGTCGCCGGCCGCGACGGCGTCCCGGCGGCGGAGCTGCGCGCCGCGCTGGCCGACGCGCTGCCGGCAGCCCAGGTGGCGAGCGCCGCGCAGCAGGACCGCTTCACGCTCGACGGCCTGCGGCAGTTCATCTCGATCATCCGGGTCGTGCTGCTCGTGTTCGGCGGCGTGGCGATCGTCGTCGGCGCGTTCACCATCTTCAACACGCTCTCGATTACCGTCGCGCAGCGCACCCGCGAGCTCGGGCTGCTGCGGATGGTCGGCGCCGCCCGGCGCCAGGTGCTCGGCTCGGTGCTCGTCGAGGCGCTCGCGATCGGCGTGATCGCGTCGGTCGCAGGGCTCGGCCTGGGGCTCGCGCTCGCGCAGGCGCTCGACGCGCTGTTCGACGCGATGCAGATCTCGCTCCCCGACGCCGGCACGGTGTTCGCCACGCGCACGATCGTGGTGGCGATGCTCGTCGGGACGCTGGTCACGCTTGCCGCCGGGCTGATCCCGGCGTGGCGGGCGACGCGGGTCGCGCCCGTGCAGGCGCTGCGCGCCGCGACGGCCGGCGCGGGCCGCATGCGGCTGACCGCGCGCGTGGTCCGCGCGGTGGCGTCGCTGATCGGGCGGCCGGCGCAGGCGGTCGGCGGCGCCGCGGGCGGACTTGCGCGGCGCAACGCGATGCGCCAGCCGGGGCGGACGATGATGACCGCGACCGCGCTCGCGATCGGCGTCGCGCTCGTGACGCTCGTCACCGTGATCGCCACGGGGCTGAAGGACACGACCCGCGGCGAGCTCGACTCCCGCATCGCCGCGAGCCACGTCGTGACGGGCGCGGACGGCTGGTCGCCGACCGATCCCGCCGTGCGCGCAGCGCTCGAGCGCGGCGGCCTGAGCGTCACCACGGTGCGCCAGGACCGCGGCCTCGCGTTCGGTCAGAAGGAGACGGTGAACGCCGTCGAGGGCGACGCGCTCCGCTTCGACTGGGCGCACGGCGACGACAGCGTGCCGGGGCGGCTGGGCGACGACGGCGCGGTGGTGGACGAGGGCTGGGCGTCCGAGCACGGTCTGGCCGTGGGCGATGCGTTCTCGCTCACGTCGGCCGCCGGCACGACGCTCGACCTGACCGTGCGCGGCATCGAGCGCTCGCCCGTCGTCGACGCCATGGGCCTCGGGCCGGTGACGCTGGGCTCCGCCGCGTACGACCGCGCGTTCGCGAACCGGCAGAGCGTCTTCACGTTCGCGTCGGGCGGCGATCCGGCCCGGGCGCTGGCGGGCCTCCCCGACACCAAGTCGCGCACGGTCGGCGCGTTCATCGACGACCAGCTCTCGATGCTCGACCAGCTCCTGGCGATCCTGTACGTGCTGCTCGCGCTCGCGGTGATCGTCTCGCTGTTCGGGATCGTCAACACGCTCGTGCTCGCGACGTTCGAGCGCACGCAGGAGCTGGGCACGCTGCGCGCGGTCGGGATGAGCCGGCGGCAGGTGCGGCGGATGGTCCGCCACGAGAGCATCATCACGGCGCTGATCGGCGCGGTGTGCGGCATGGCGGTCGGGCTCGGGCTGGCGGCGATCGTCACGACCGTGTTCGCCGACGAGGGCTTCTCGTTCGCCCTCCCGGCCGGCTCGCTGATCGCGTTCACGATCGTCGCCGTCCTGGCCGGCGTGCTCGCCGCCGTGCTGCCGGCTCGGCGGGCGGCGAAGACGAATGTGCTGGTGGCGTTGGCGTACGAGTAGGTAACTCCCGGAGCGCAGGCGGGAGGCTGCCTGCGCTCCGGCTCCGTGGCTCGACAGGGTCAGCCGGACGCCGAGCACCGGAGCGTTCTCACGCGATGCTCGGCGCCGCCGCGCGACACCGTCAGCCGGACGCCGAGCACCGGAGCGTTCTCACGCCCTGCCACTCCCGCCTGCGCGCCGGAGTTACGTCACGCGATGCTGGGCGCGTCCGGCAACTGCGCCAGCGCCGCCTCGAGATCGGCCTCCGAGAACTCCGGGTCCTCGAGGCGGCCGGCCAGATACGCGTCGTAGGCGGCGAGGTCGAAGTGGCCGTGGCCGCAGAGCCCGAAGAGGATCGTCTTCTCCTCG
>DATHJG010001103.1:0-5154 GCA_035489875.1 Solirubrobacteraceae bacterium
CTGGCGGGCGCGATCGTCGCGAACGGCCCGCTCGCGCTCGCGGCGACGAAGCGCGTGCTGCTCGAGGCGCCGGGCTGGCCGGCCGGCGAGGCGTGGGCGCGCCAGGCGGAGATCACCGGTCCCGTGTTCGCGTCCGAGGACGCGCGCGAGGGCGCGATCGCGTTCGCCGAGAAGCGCGCGCCGGTCTGGCGCGGGGTCTGACCCCGGTCAGGGTTCGCCGAACAGCGTGACGAGCAGCGAGCGGACGCCGCCGTCGTCGCGGTGCTCGCACAGGTAGATCCCCTGCCACGTGCCGAGCGCGAAGCGACCGTCGCGGACGGGGAGCGTGAGCGACGGGCCGAGCACGGACGCCTTGATGTGCGCCGGCATGTCGTCGGGCCCCTCGAGCGTGTGCGTCCAGTACGGCGCGTCCTCGGGCACGACGCGGTCGAACCACGTCTCGAAGTCGCGGCGCACGTCGGGCGACGCGTTCTCGTTGAGCGTCAGCGACGCGGACGTGTGCAGGATGTGCACGTGGGCGAGCCCGACCCGCAGCTCGTGCAGCTCGGGCACCGCCTCGGCCACCTCGCGCGTGACGAGATGGAAGCCGCGCGGTCGCGGGCGCAGGCTGATCTCGCGCTGGTGCCACATCGGCGACACGGTACGCCGTGCTGCAACGCTTTGGCCGATGCTAGTCGGGGAGCCGCGCGGCGCGCATGTCGACGCGGTCGCCACGGAACGGCACCCCTTCGGCCTCGAGCAGCGCGCGCTGCCGCGCGCCCTTCGCGAGCGAGCCGTCGGCGCGGACGATGCGGTGCCAGGGGACGTCCTCGTCGGTGGAGAAGAGCACGGTGCCGGCGAACCGGGGCGCCCCGGGGGAGACGTCGCCGTAGGTGCGGACGAATCCGGGCGGCGTGTTGCGCACGCGCTCGAGCACGCGCGCCGTGCGGTCGGTGGCGGGCGGGGAGCGGTCCATGGAGCGGAGTATGCTCGCCCGCCGATGGCCCTCCCACGGGACACCCGCGCCGGTCTCCGCGCCCGCCCGCACGGCACGTACTCGATCGTCGCGCTCGATCCCGAGACCGGCGAGCTCGGCGCGGCGGTCCAGTCGCACTGGTTCTCCGTCGGCTCGCTCTGCACCTGGGCGCGACCGGGGATCGGGGCGGTCGCGACGCAGTCGGTCGTCGAGCCCGCGCACGGCCCGCACGCGCTCGACCGGCTCGAGCGCGGCGACGACGCCGCCACCGCGCTCGCGCGCGTGCTCGACCCCGACGCGCTCGCCTCCGTCCGCCAGGTCGGCGTCGTCGACGCGCGCGGCCGCGTCGCCGTCCACACCGGAGCCGACTGCATCCCCGAGGCCGGGCACGCGACCGGCGAGCATTGGACCTGCCAGGCGAACATGATGGACCGCTCCACCGTGCCGGACGCGATGGCGGCCGCGTTCGCGCAGGCCGGCGGCGACCTCGCCGAGCGCCTGACGGCCGCGCTGGAGGCGGCCGAGGCGGAGGGCGGCGACGTCCGCGGCCGCCAGTCCGCGGCGCTGCTCGTCGCGCCGGCCGCCGGCGAGGCGTGGCAGACGCGCGTCGACCTGCGCGTCGAGGACCACGCCGACCCGCTCGGGGAGCTGCGCCGCCTGCTCGGCCTCCACCGGGCGTACGAGCTGGCCGGCGAAGCCGACGAGCTGATGGGGGAGGGCCGCGCGGAGGAGGCGGCGAGCCGCTACGTCCGCGCAGCCGAGCTCGCGCCCGACTCCGACGAGCTGCTGTTCTGGGCCGGCCTGGCGATCGCGCAGAAGGGCGACGTGGCTGCCGGCGCCGACGCCGTCCGCCGCGCCGCGAGCGTCCACCCCGGCTGGCTGACGCTGCTGGACCGCCTCTCGCCCGAGTTCGCCCCGGCCGGCGCGGCCGTGCGAAGCAAGCTGGAGGGCTAGCGCTCCCCAGGTTGCTTGGAGGGATTGACGGAGACCGGCACGGCCGGGTCGAGCGCGGTGCGGATGATCCGCGTCTGCTCCATCGTGTGCGCGGCCGGGTAGCCCTCGCCCGGCGACGCGCGCTCGGGCCGGCCGACGTAGCCGAACTCGAGCTCGCTGGGCAGGATCTGCAGCAGCCGCGGCGACATGTGCGCGCGGGCGCCCATGTTGCGCGGCTCCTCCTGCACCCACAGCACCTCGCGCAGGTTCGGGTAGCGCGCGACCTCGTCCATGATCTGCCGCTGCGGGAACGGGTAGAGGAGCTCGACGCGCGTGATCGCGACGGTCTCGTTGTTCTCCCGCGTCGCGTGCCCCTTGAGGTCGTAGTAGATCTTGCCCGAGCAGAGCACGAGCCGCGTGACCTTGGCCTCGTCGATCCGCGGCTCGCTCAGCACCGGGAAGAAGCGCGAGTCCGCCAGGTGCTCGATCCGCGACGTCGCCTGCGGCAGGCGCAGCAGCGACTTCGGGGTCATGATCACCAGCGGGCGCTGCTTGGCCACGCGCGCCTGGCGGCGCAGCAGGTGGAAGTACTGCGCGGGCGTCGTGAGGTTCGCGACGCGGATGTTGCCCTCGGCCGCGAGCTGGAGGAACCGCTCGAGCCGCCCCGAGGAGTGCTCAGGCCCTGAGCCCTCGTAGCCGTGCGGCAGCAGCAGCGTCAGGCGCGTCGACTGGCCCCACTTCGACAGCGCGGAGACGATGAACTGGTCGATGATCACCTGGGCGGCGTTGACGAAGTCGCCGAACTGCGCCTCCCACAGCACCAGCGTCTCGGGCGCCTCCATCGAGTAGCCGTACTCGAAGCCGAGGCAGGCGACCTCGGACAGCGGCGAGTTGTGCAGCTCCATCGGCGCCAGCGCGCCCGGCAGGTTCTGGATCGGCGAGATCCGCTGCCCGGTCTTGGCGTCGTGCAGGACCAGATGGCGCTGGGAGAACGTCCCGCGCTCGGTGTCCTGGCCGGTCAGCCGGATCGGCGTGCCTTCGCTCAGCAGCGACGCGAACGCGAGCGCCTCCGCCTGCGACCAGTCGATCCCGCCGTCGGGCCCGATCGTCTCGCGCCGGCGCTCGAGCAGCTTGACCAGCTTCGGGTGGACGGTGAAGCCCTCGGGGATCCGCAGGAGGTCCTGGTTGAGCCCCACCAGCCGGTCGGTGGAGACCGCGGTCTTGACCTCCGGCGACGGGGAGCGGTCCAGCTCGTAGCCGCCGGTCGGCTGCTCCTCGTCGGAGGCGGCCAGCTCGGCCTTGAGCTCGCGATGGCGCTGCGCGAGGTTCTCCCAGATCTCCTGGGCGAGCGCGTCGGCCTCCTCCTGCGTGACGATGCCCTGCTCAACGAGCCGCTCGGCGTACAGCTCGCGCACCGACTTCTTGGCCTTGATCTTCGCCGCCATCTCCGGCTGCGTGTACGCCGGCTCGTCGGCCTCGTTGTGGCCGAAGCGGCGGTAGCCGATCAGGTCGATCAGCACGTCGTGGCCGAACTCCTGGCGGAACGCGAACGCGAGCCGCACGGCGGAGACGCACGCCGACACGTCGTCGGCGTTGACGTGGATGATCGGCACGTCGAAGCCCTTGGCGAGGTCCGACGCCCAGCGCGTCGAGCGGGAGTCGTCCGGGTCGGTCGTGAAGCCGACCTGGTTGTTCTGGATCAGGTGCAGCGTGCCGCCGACCGTGTAGCCGTCCAGGCCCTGCAGGTTGAGCTGCTCCGCGACGACCCCTTGGCCGGGGAAGGCGGCGTCGCCGTGCAGGATCACCGGGATCGCCGCGTTGTTGTCGAGGTGCGCGTGCGGGCCCTGGCGCGTCGTCTGGATCGCGCGCGTCGCGCCCTCGACCACCGGCCCGACGTACTCGAGGTGGCTCGGGTTGGACTCCAGCCGCACGAGGATCGAGGAGTCGTCGGGGAGCTGGTAGGTGCCCTGGGCGCCGTGGTGGTACTTGACGTCGCCGGTGCCGCCCTGCGGGATCGTGGTGACGGCCTCGATCGACGAGGCGCCCTCGAACTCGCGGAAGATCGTCTCGTACTCGCGCCCGAGGCAGTGGGCGAGCACGTTGAGCCGGCCGCGGTGCGCCATGCCGAGCACGACCTCGCGCGCCCCGTTGGCGGCCGAGAGCTGGATCATCTCGTCGAGCATCGGGACCGTCATGTCGAGGCCCTCGATCGAGAACTGCTTCTGGCCCAGGTAGGCCTTGTGCATGAACCGCTCCATCGAGTCGACCTGCGTCAGCCGGCGCAGCAGCGTGCGCTGCTCCTCGTTGGTGAGCGGCGTGCGGTACGCGCCGGACTCGATCTTCTCGCGCAGCCACGTGCGCTGGCGGTGCGACGCGATGTGCTCGATCTCGTACGCGATCGTCCCGCAGTAGGTCTCGCGCAGGTGCGGGAGCGCGTCGGCGAGCGTCGCGCCCGGGACGTACGTGCGCAGGACCTTCGCCGGGATGCGCGCCATCAGCTCGGGCGTGAGGCCGACCGTCTCGGGGTCGAGCGCCGGGTCGCCCTCCGGCTCGGAGACGAGCGGGTCGAGCTTGGCGGCCAGGTGGCCGTGCATGCGGTGCGCCTTGAGCAGCGAGGTCGCGGCCTGGACCGCCTGTAGCAGGTCCTCGTCGACCTTGCCGGCGACCGCAGCCGGGGCGGCCTCGCGCTGCACGGCGGCCGCCGCGGCGGGCGCGGGCGGCGCCGGGACGGCCCCGATCGGGGCGCCGACGTCGCCGAAGACCTGCTCGTAGAAGCCGTGCTCGCCCTGCAGGTACGCCTCGATCTCCTGGAGGAACTGGCCCGACTCGGCGCCCTGGATGACGCGATGGTCGTACGTCGACGTCATCGTCATCACCTTCTCGGCGCCGATCATGGCGCCGACCGCGGCGAGGCCGGGCGGGTAGCCGATCGCGCCGGTGGCGACGATCGTGCCCTGGCCCTTCATCAGCCGCGGCACGGAGGCGATCGTGCCGATGCCGCCGGGGTTGGTGAGCGACACGTTGGCGCCCTGCAGGTCGTCGGCGGTGAGCTTGTTCTCGCGTGCCCTGGCGATCAGGTCGCCGAACGCGTCCAGGAACTGCGGGAACGAGAGCCGGCCCGCGTCGCGGATGACCGGGACCATCAACGTGCGCCCGCCGTCCTTGCGCTCGACGTCGACCGCGATGCCGAGGTTGACCTGCCCGGCGTCGAGCACGTGCGGCTTGCCGTCGATCTCCTGGAACGCGCGCGCCATCACCGGCATCTG
>DATHJG010001104.1:0-9662 GCA_035489875.1 Solirubrobacteraceae bacterium
GACGACGTCGCGTTCGACCCCGGGCACGCGTCCCACCGTGTCCTCGATGTCTTCGATGGTGTCCCGGTAGTCGGCGTCGGAGGCGACGCTCACCCAGAGCTCGCTGGAGTTGACGTCGACGGTCTGGTCGCCCGTCACGGCGCGTCCGACCTGGGCGCCGACGCCGTCGACCCCCTCCAGCGATCGCAGCTCGCGCGTGAGCGACGTCGCGATCTGCGTCATCCGCGGGTTCGACGTCCCGGGCTTCGCCTCGAGCCGGACCAGCACGTCGGGGTCCTTCAGCGACGGGATCGGCGCGGTTCCCATGAACGGCAGGGCCGCGAGGCCGGCGACCAGGAGCGCGCCGGCGACGACGAAGGCCGTGCGGGGCGTGCGCGCGAAGTGCGTGAACGCCCGCTCGTAGCGCGGGCGCAGCCACGCGAGCAGCGGCGACTCGCGACGCCCGAGCCGCCCGCGCGAGAAGAGCAGCGCGCACAGCGCCGGCGTGACGCACATCGCCACGACCAGCGCCGTCACGACGGCGAGGGCGTAGGCCAGCACGAGCGGCTCAAAGAAGGCGCCCGGCCGCCCGTCCATGACGACGACCGGCACGATCGCCAGCAGCGCGATCAGCGTCGCGTACATGAGCGGACCGCGCACCTCCTGCGAGGCCTCGAGCACGATCGTCGAGGTCTGCGTGTCGCTGCCCGCGGCGCGCCGCTGCTGCATGCGGCGCGCCACGTTCTCGACGCCGACGACCGCGTCGTCGACCACGATCGCGACGGCGACGGCGAGCCCGGCGAACGAGATCGCGTTGAAGGTCTCGCCGAGCCCGTCCAGCACGAGCGCCGCCGCCACCAGCGACACCGGGATCGTGAACAGGCCGATCAGGATCGTGCGCCACCGGAACAGGAGCGCGGCGAAGGCGAGCGCGACGAGCACGGCGGCGATCAGGATCGCCAGCTCGAGGTTCGCCTTCGCGTCCTCGATGAACGTGGCCGGGCGGAAGACGGACGCGTCGGTCTGCAGCCCCGAGAGACCGGGCCGCAGGGTTTCGAGCGCGTCCTCGACGGCGCCGGTGACCGCGGTCGTGCTGGCGCCGGGGAACTTCTCGATCACCAGCAGCAGCCCGTCGCCCCCGTCGACCACGGCGTCGCCGATCAGCGGCTGGTGATCGACCTTCACGTCCGCAACGTCGCTCAGGCGCAGGGTCCCGTCCGTGCCCTCGACGGGCACCTCCGCGAGCTTGTCGGGGTCCGCGAGCTGCTCGAGCACGTTGCGGACCTGCAGCCGCTGCTGGGGCGTCTCGATGAACCCGCCGGTGCCGGGCGTCGAGGCTTCCAGGAACGTCAGCGGGGAGACCGCCTGCGCGTTGCCGGCGGTCCTGACCACCTGGTTCAGCGTGACGTCGCGGTCGCGGAGCTGCTCCGGGTCGACCTGCACCTGGAGCTGCTGGTCGCGCATGCCCCAGACGGACACGTTCGCCACGCCCGGCACGCCCATCAGCCGCGGTCGCAGCGTCCACCGCGCGATCACCGACTCCTCGATCGGCGACAGCTGCTCCGACGACAGCCCGATCATCATCACGCGGCTCGAGGACGACAGCGGCTGCAGGAGCGTCGGCGGGCGGGAGACGTTCGGCAGCGCATGGGCCTGGGTCAACCGCTCCTGGACGAGCTGTCGCCCGCGGTAGAGGTCGGTGCCCGGCTTGAACACGAGTACGATCGACGAGAGGCTGGGAAGCGATTCCGAGCGGATGACGTCGACGCCCTCCACGCCGTTGAGCAGATCCGCTTCGAGCGGAACGGTGACCAGCTCCTCGACCTCCTCCGCCGAGAGGCCGAGTGCCTCGGTCTGGATCTCCGCGTACGGGGGCGTGAACTCGGGCAGGACGTCGACCGGCGCGTCGTCGAGCTGCGTGATCCCGACGGCGAGCACGCCGGCCGCGAGCGCGACGACGAGCACCCGAAAGGTCACGGCGAACCGCAGGATCGCGCGCATCTCAGCGTCCTCCTCAGAGAAAGTCCGAGCCTCTTACTTTGCTCTCAGACTTGGCTTAGTCTTCTCTCAGAATTCGCCAGGCAAGTCAACCCTGCAAGGTCGCATGATCGCCCCGCTTATCGCATGAAGCTGCTACTGGTCGAAGACGACGCCAAGCTCGTGCGCGCGCTCGAGCGGGGGCTCGGGCGCGAGGGCTACGCGATCGACGTCGCGCGCGACGGGCACGAGGCGCTGGAGCAGGCGGGCGCCCGCGAGTACGACGCGATCGTGCTGGACGTCATGCTCCCGGGCCCCGACGGCTTCGCGGTCTGCGAGACGCTGCGCATGCAGGGCAGCCGGACGCCGGTGCTGATGCTGACCGCCCGCGCGGACGTACGCGACCGCATCCGCGGGCTGAACGGCGGCGCGGACGACTACCTCGTCAAGCCGTTCGACTTCGGCGAGCTCGTGGCGCGCCTGCGCGCGCTCACGCGCCGGAGCCCCGCTGCGCCCGCGCACACGGGCGCGGTGACCAGCGTCGGCGAGCTCCACATCGACGCGGAGCGCTCCGTCGTGACCAGAGCCGGCAGCAGCGTCGAGCTCTCGGCCCGGGAGCTCGCGGTGCTCCAGTGCCTGGCACGGCAGCCTGGCCGCGTCGTGTCGCGGTCGGAGCTGCTCGAGGAGGTCTGGGGCGCGGAGTTCGACCGGTCGTCGAACCTCGTCGACGTCTACGTCGGCTACCTGCGCAAGAAGCTCGAGCGGCCCTTCGGCCGGCCGCTGATCCGGACCGTCCGGGGCACGGGATTCCTGCTGGAGTCCGATTGAACCTGCGGATCCGCGTCCGGCTCACCGCCTGGTACGCCGTGCTGCTGACGGCGATCCTCGTCGCGATCGGGACGTTCCTCGTGCTCCAGCTGGAGGCGGATCTGCAGGCCCGCCTCGACCGCGACGTCCGGACCAACGCGAGCTCCATCGGCGAGGGCTACACCGCCGAAGGCGACGCCGGGTTCCTCGAGGTCGCGCGGGCGGCGCTCCCCGGCCTGGGCGCCGCGGCCCAGGTCCTCGATCGCAGCGGGCGGGTGCTGGTGAGCTGGGGCGGCGGCACCGACCGTCCGATCGTGCCGGCGGAGGCGCGAGCGAATGCGCTGCTCGGCGATGCGCCCCTGGTCAGCGTCACGGTCGACGGCCGGCGCGTGCGGGCCTCGGTGTCGCCCGTGCGGCGACTCGGCCACCGTCATGTGCTGGTCGTGGCGGAATCGCTCCAGGAGGTCGAGGAGCCGGCGCGACGGGTTCGCGCGCTGCTCCTCCTCGTCGGGCCCGTCGCCCTCGCCGCGACGGCGCTGGTGGGCTGGTGGCTCGCCCGCAAGGCGCTCCTGCCGGTGGCGCGGATGACCTCGGAGGCGGAGGCGATCGACGTCGACCGTCTGCACGAGCGGATCGCCATGCCGCGCGCCGCGGATGAGCTCGGTCGCCTCGCGGTGACGCTGAACGCGATGCTCGACCGCCTCGAGGCCGGCGTGATCGAGAAGCGCCGCCTCGTCGCGGACGCGTCGCACGAGCTGCGCAGCCCGCTCGCGGTCATGCGCGCCGAGCTGGACGTGAGCCTGCGCGGAGATGAGCTGCCGGACGAGGCGCGCGAGGTGCTCGAGAGCGCCCGCGAGGAGGTCGACTCGATGACCCGCATCGTCGACAACCTGCTCACGCTGGCGCAGGTCGACGAAGGCAGGCTCGCGCTGCTGAGGACGCGGGTCGAGCTGCTGGCCGCCAGCGAGGCGGCGGAGCGGCCGTTGCGGCCGCTGGCGGCGGACAAGGCGATCCGGCTCGAGGTCGACGGTGAGCCGTGCGAGGCGCAGGCCGATCCGCAGCGCCTGCACCAGGCGCTCACGAACCTGATCGAGAACGCGATCAAGTTCACGCCGCGCGGCGGGGAGGTTCGCATCGTCACGTGGAGCAGCGAGCAGGAGGTGGGTGTGACGGTCGCCGACGACGGCCCCGGCATCCCGGAGGACGCCCGCGCGCGCGTCTTCGACCGCTTCTACCGCGTCGATCGCGCCCGCGGACGCGACGTCGGCGGGAGCGGGCTCGGCCTCGCGATCTGCCGCGAGATCGCGACCGCCCACGGCGGGCGGGTCTGGTTCGAGAGCCGGGAGGGCGGGGGGAGCGCGTTCTCGCTGGCGCTCCCCCGCGACGGCGTGCTCGAGTCGGCGCCCGGACTTCGCGGCGGGATCAGGGCGCCGGCTTCACCCGGCTGATCAGGCTCTCGTTCTGCCGGAGGAAGTCGTCGGAGTACTGGGGCGTGACCTTCTCCTCCACGGGCGTGATGTGCTCGAGCTCGCAGCCGTGGTCCGCCTTCGCGATCGCCACCTCCTCGTGCTGGAGATCGGCGAGCTTCGCCCGGTTGTAGGGCTGCGGCTCCTCGTCGGCTGGGGGCCCCGTCGCGAACTGCCCGGGCAGCGGGCCGACGATCTCCTCCATGCGCTCGAAGAGGTCGCTGTCGATCGCCTCGGGCTCCTCGTACCGGTACCCGGCGGCCGCTATGCACTCCGACCAGCTCTCGATCGCGCGCACCATCCGCTGGTCCTGGAGGACGCGCTCCTCGAGCGCATCGAGCTTGCCCTGGAGCTGCGTGAGCACCTGGGCCCCGCCGAAGACGGCCTCGGTCGCCTTACGGGTGCAGCCGCCGAGCTCGTCGAAGTCGCCGGAGTCGACGGCCGCGGTGAACGTCGCGCCGGGGTTCTCGCCCCACAGCACGCGGTCGTACGCCCGGCGATCCGCGGGAGCCATGGCCATGCGCAGGCGCTCGTTGGGGTCCGCGTCCGCCCGTCCGCGACCCCAGAGCGTGCTGATCCCGTACCCGAACTGCTCGAGGAACTCCTCCTCGCTGAGGCGGCTCGAGCCGAGCACCGCCGCCCGCCGGGCAAGCGGGTCCACCGGGACGTACTCGAACCCCTCGGCCCGCATGCAGTCGCGGATCGCCGTCTCCACGCGACTCTGACGGGCGAGGATGCCCGCCTGGTCGAAGCCGAGCTGGTCCTCGACGTCGACGGGCGGACGGTCCTCCGGCGCGACGGGCTCGTCGCCGCACGCGCCGAGCGCGAGCGCGGCGGCGACGGCGATGGTGGCCAGCGACAGGTGTGGCATGGGTCCCTCCATGGACGGTGATGCGTGTCATGTGCCCGCCCGCAGCGCGTCCACGGGCTCCAGCGATGCGGCGCGCAGCGCGGGGTAGGTGCCCGAGACCAGGCCGATGACGGCGCCCAGCAGCGGTGCGCCGAGCGGGACCCAGGGGTCGAGCACGGGCGTCCACGTGTTGCTCGCCGAGACGGCGACGATGACGAGCGTCCCGACGCTCGCGCCGATCAGCCCGCCCGCGAGGCCCATCCCGGTGCTCTCGAGCAGGAACTGGGCGGCGATGTGACGGCGACCGGCGCCGAGCGACCGGCGCAGCCCGATCTCGCCGACGCGCTCGAGCACCGACACCAGCGTGACGTTGGCGATCCCGATCGCTCCCACGAGCAGCGACACGCCGCCCAGCAGGAGGAAGAGCGCATCGAGGTCCTCGGCGACCGCCCGCTTGAGCAGAGCCGGATCGGGCGGAGCCGCGACCTTCAGGAGCCGCGGGTCGCGCGGGCTCAGGGCCTGGGGCGCCTGGTGGCTGATCAGGCGCACCGCGCCGAGGCGGGTCTCGATCTGCGCCAGGGCGGGCGCCCGCAGCCCGAACTCGCGGCGCGCGGTGCCCTCGGGCATGATCGCCGCCCCGCGCAGCGACACCTGTCGCCGGACGTCCGCCAACAGCCCGACGACCGCGTACAGGCGGTCGCCCACGAACACCGCCGGCTGGTGATCGACGCGGTCGATGCCCAGGCGCAACGCGGCGTTAGGGCCGAGCACGAGCACGCGATCGGCCCGCTGCGAGTGCCCGGCGTCGAAGGAGCGGCCGGCGGCGAGCTGCGCCCTGACCGCACGGAAGAGCCCGGGTGAGGCCGCCTTCATCGGCAGCGGCACGGCACCGGTGCCCAGCGGGTCGTTGATCGGGACCGAGCGAACGAGCGCACCGCGAACGTCGACGTCGGCGAGCGTCCCGGCCGCCACCACGCCGTTCAGCCGCCGCAGGCGCGCTTCGGCGTCCCACGGCAGCACCGCGCCGCCGGCGCCGCCGCCGCGGACGGAGGGGCTCACGACGACGTCCGTGGCCGACACCGCGTCGAAGCGCCCGACGATCTGGTTGCCGGCGGTCTTCGAGAGGCCGAGCGTGGCGACGAGCGCTCCGACCCCGATCACGGTCCCCAGGACGGTCAGGGCAAGGCGGGCGGGGCGCGCGAGCAGGCCCGCGGTCGCCTCCGCCATGAGGTCGCGCGCGCCCATCCGCCGGCGCAGGAGGTCGGGGCCGGCTCCGCGGAACCCCCGCGGCGCGCGGCGCTTCACGCCTGCTCCTCGTCCAATCGCCCGTCGATCATCCGCACGCGCCGGTCGGCGTGCGCGGCCACCTGCTCCTCGTGGGTGACCGTGACGAGCGTCAGGCCGGCCTCGCCGAGCTGGTCGAACAGCGCGAGCAGCGCCTCGGTGTTGACGGAGTCGAGGTTCCCCGTCGGCTCGTCGCAGAGCAGCAGGCTGTGATCGCCCATGAGCGCGCGGGCGATCGCGACCCGCTGCTGCTCCCCGCCCGACAGCTTCGGGGGGAAGAAGTCCGCGCGGTGCTCCATGCCGACCTGCCGGAGCGCCTCGAGCGCGCGAGCGGCGCGGCCCTCCCGTGCGACGCCGCGGTAGACCTCGGCCAGCATCACGTTCTCGAGCACCGTGCGATGGCCGAGGAGGTTGAAGCTCTGGAAGACGAATCCGATCCGGTGCGACCGCAGCGCGGCGCGCTCGTCGTCGGACAGCGTGCCGACGTCGATCCCGTCGAAGCGGTAGGTCCCGGAGCTGGGGCGGTCGAGGCACCCGAGGACGTTCATGAGCGTCGACTTGCCGGACCCAGACGGCCCGACGATCGCCACCGAGCTCCCCCGCTGCAGCTCGAGGGTCACGCCGTCGAGCGCGACGACGGGGGGATCGCTCCCGAACGTCCGGCCGACATCGACCAGCTCGACCAGCGCGCCGTGCGGCTGTGCGCGCCGCCGCCGCAGGCGAGCCGCCCGCTCGGCCGACACCCGGCCGCCCGCTCGGCTGCGCGACGCGGCGGGCCTCACGGCCCGCCTCCCGGCGGCGGGGCGGCTCCGGCGACGCCGACGACCACGAGCTCCCCCGCGTTGAGCCGCTCCGCGCCGGCCGGCCGGACCTCCGCGTACCCCTCGGCGGCCAGTCCCGGCACGACGTCGAGGAGCCGCGTGCGGCCCCCGCGGCGGACCTGCACGCGGGAGCTCCCGTCCCCGCCGACGGACAGCGCGCTCACGGGCACCGCGAGGACGGCGCCACGGGTGCTCTCGACCGCGATCGTGAGCCGGACGGACGCCCCGACGAGCGCCAGCACCGGGCTCGTCGGGACGACGGAGAAGTAGAAGCGGTTCGGGTCGACCTTGTGGGTGCCCGGGGTCCGGTCCACGTCGGCGACGCGGCCCTTCGCCCTGATGCCCAGCTCCTGCTCCTCGATGGTCACCTGATCGCCGGGCCGCACGAGCTTGGCGTCGGAGACCGCGAGCGAGGAGTCGATCACCAGCTTCGAGCTCGTCACCGTCATCACCGGGCCCGCGAGGGTGTTGCCGCGCTGCGTCCTGACCTCGTCGACCCGCACCGGGAGGTCGGGCAGGAAGACGAGCTCGTCGGCGGGCACCCGGACGCCCGCCTCCGCCGACAGGCGATCGACCACCGCGCGGGTGCGCCGCGCCTCGTCGGCCGCGGCCGCGGCGATCGCCTCGAGCGTGCCCGTGTCCCGGGGGGTGGTGGGGGCGCCCGCACGTGCGTTCTGGACCCCCGCCTGCCGCCGCGCGACCCGCACCCCGCGCCGCGCTCGGCGCAGCTCGGCGGCGGCGAGGCGGACGTCGGTCGCCAGGTTGGCGGCCTCGCTGCGGGCCTGCCGCACCGCGGCCGGCGCGCCGGCGCGGACCGCGTCCGCCGCGGCCACGGCCGCGGCCAGCTCCGCCTTCGCCTGCACGACGGTCCGCCGCGCCGCGCCGACGGCCGCCACCGCCGCCTGGCGCTCGCTGGGCGGCGCATCGAGGGGCACTTCGTCGCGGCGCAGCAGCGCGAGGCGCTCCTCGTCGACGGCGAGGTCGAGCGCGCTCTGCTTGGCCGCGACCTCCGCATCGGCGGCGGCCTGGTCACGGCGGTTGTTGCGCCGGGCGACCACGTCGGCGCCGACCGCGGCGGCCGCGAGCCTCTGCGCAGTCCGCAGCCTGGCTTCCGCTGCCGCGACGCCGAGCTCCGCTGTGTGAAGCGCGTCGACCGCGGTCGACGCGTCGATCCGGCCCTGCTCGACCGCATCGACGGCCTGCAGGTGCGCGTCCCGCGCGATCGCGGCGTCCGCCTCGGCAGTCCGTAGCTGCTCGACCTGCGCGTCCGTCGCGACGGGCGGCTCGAACGTCCTCGCGATGTAGAACGCCGAGACCGCGCCCTGCGTTGTCGCGTCGAAGAGGCCGTCGACCGGCCCCGGCGCGTGACCCCTGCTCGCGAGCGCCGCCTCGAGCTGCCGGACGTCATGGCCGCGCGAGCCGCGGCGAAGGTCGCGATGCATGGAGACGGCGCCGGGCAGCACGAACACCGGCCGGCCGTCGACCGACAGCGCGACGTCGCCGGCCTCGAGCTTGTCGCGCAGCCGGGCAGGCTCGGTGACGATGTCGCTTCCCTGCTCGAGCGACGATGTCGCGAGCTCGACGTCCTGACGGCCGCCGAACCGCACCGTGCCGCGAACGATCACCTTCGTCGACAGCGTCCGCCGCTCGACCGGCACGGTGACGGGCGAGGGAGCCGGTGGCGCGGCGTCGGCGGCGATCTGCGCCGGCGAGCGGATCTGCCGTGCCGCCACCCATCCGACAGCCGCGAGCACCACCACCACCGCGAGGGCGATGAGCGCGACTCGCCGGCTTCGCGATGCCCTGCCCTGGGGGCGAGGGTCGAGCATGGCTCATAGTTGCAAAAATTCCGGGGCCTGTGTTACGTTCGCGGCGCCGCGGACGGGCTACTCACTGAGAGGTGGTCAGCATGACTGGTCACGGTAGGTTGCGTCCTCCTTCACCGTCCATGGCGGTGGCCATCACGGCGCTGGTGGTCGCGTTGGGTGGGACCTCGTATGCGGTCGTCAAGCCGCCTCCGCGGAGCGTTGGGAGCAATGAGCTCAAGCGCAACGCGGTGTCGGCTGTTCACATCAAGACCAACGCGATCAGGTCGTCCGAGGTGAAGGACGGATCGCTGACCGGGAAGGACATCGAGGAGTCATCGCTCGGACCGGTGGCGCTCGCGGCACGTGCGACGAACGTGGATCAGGCGGCGCGCGCGGCCGTGGCCGCCGGGCTCGACCGGGTCGTCTACAGGGTGGCGACGGTCACCGTCCCGGCGGCACCCCCGCTCCCTCCCGGGGAGAGCACGCCCGGGGTCGCGACGGCGCGTTGCGATCCGGGCCAGCTTGCCGTCGGCGGTGGCGTGAAGCTCGACGACACCATGAGCGTCGAAGACACCTACCCCGAGGGGGCGGCGGCGTGGACGGCGAATGTCAACAACGATGACATCAATGCCCCACGCACAGCCACGGTCTACGTGGTCTGCATCCCTGC
>DATHJG010001105.1:0-3203 GCA_035489875.1 Solirubrobacteraceae bacterium
GCGGCGACTTCGGCTCGTCGCGGACTGGCCCAAAGGCCCCTACGCCTTCGCCCGCGCGGCTGGAACGATCCGGTCCTTCCGTCAACCGCAGCGCCACACGAATGAGCCCGCATCCAGCCGATCCTCCCCATCTCTCCGCCGTCCCCGGCGACGGGCCCGACCGGCCCCGATCCGCGTCGGCGACCCGCCGCCGTCGATCCGCAGCGCGCCGGCGTCGTCCCCGCACCGCGTTCGTGCTCTCGGGAGGCGCGAGCCTCAGCGCGATGCAGGCCGGGATGCTGCGCGCCCTGTACGAGCTGAACGTCGCTCCCGACCTGCTGGTCGCGACCTCGGCCGGGGCGCTGAACGCGACGTTCGTCGCGTCGCGGCCGCAGACGCTCGCCACCGCCCGCGAGCTCGGTCGCATCTGGCGCGGCCTGCACCGCGACGACCTGTTTCCCGTCAGCCCCTGGACCATGCTCCGCGGCGTGCTCGGCAAGCGCGACCACCTGGTCCCGGACGGGGGGTTGCGGACGCTCGTGGAGCGGCATCTGCAGTTCGACGACCTCGCCGACGCGCCGATCCCGCTGCACCTGGTCGCCTACGACGTCGACCGCGGCTGCGAGGTGCTGCTCTCGGAGGGTCCCGCGCTCGAGGCCGTCGCCGGCTCCGCGGCGGTCCCGGGCGTGTTCCCCCCGGTGCGGTTCGGCGATCGGCGCCTGATCGACGGGGGCGTCGTCAACAACACGCCGATCTCGCACGCCGTCGCGCTCGGCGCCGAGCGGGTGTACGTCCTCTCGACGCAGGACGCCGCGCCCAGGCCGAGCCGCGCGCCGCGCGGCGCGCTCGGCGCCGCGGTCGGCGCCGTGGGCCTGCTCGTCGGCGCCCGGCTCGAGGCCGACCTCGCGCGCTACGCGGGCGAGGTGGAGTTGATCGTGCTCCCCGCTCGCAACCCGCTCGACGTCGAGCCGACCGACTTCGGGCACGCCGGCCGCCTGATCCGCGACGGGCTCGCCGCCGGACGGCGGCGACTCGCGCTGCCGCTCGAGCCCGTCGCGCTCCACGGCCGGCTGCGAGCGAGCGGCTAGGCCGCCACACTCCCCGATGCGATGCGACCGCCGGTGCCCCCGTTCACCGAGGAGACCGCCCGCCGGAAGGTCCAGGCGGCCGAGGACGCCTGGAACACGCGCGACCCGGAGCACGTCGCGGCCGCCTACACCGCGGACTCGCGCTGGCGCAACCGGGACGAGTTCCTGACCGGCCGCGCGGCGATCGTCGAGTTCCTCCGCCGCAAGTGGAACCGCGAGCTCGAGTACGCGCTGCGGAAGGATCTGTGGGCGTTCACGGACGACCGGATCGCGGTGCGCTTCCAGTACGAGTGCCGGGATGCGTCCGGGCAGTGGTGGCGCAGCTACGGCAACGAGCAATGGGAGTTCGACGCCGAGGGATACATGCGCCGCCGCGAGGCGAGCATCAACGACGTGGCCATCGACGAGCCCGACCGCCGCATCTTCGGGCCGCGCTCCGAGTCCGAGCGCGGCGCGCCGCTGCCCCTGGCCTGATCGCCCTCGTGTGCCCGCTGGACCGACCTGCCCCGGGCGCTGCGACGACCGATCGCGTCGCCCGAGCCGCACGACGCGTCGGGTCAGCGTGCCGCGGGCGCGGGCTCCAGCGCCTGGACGAGCACGCGGACCTTGGCGGCCGCCTCGGCGACGACCTCGTCCGCGTCGAGCCGCTGCTCCGACAGGCTCGCCACCAGCGCGTCGCTGATGCGGCGCTGGCGCTCCTCGAGCAGCGCGCGGCCCCGCTCGGTCACCCGGATCAACACCGCGCGTCCGTCGGCCGGGTCGGCCTCGCGGAGCGTGAGGCCCTGCTGCTCGAGCGACTGCGCCATCGTCGTGATGCGCGGCTGCGTCAACCCGACGAGGCGGACCAGGTCGGTGATCCGGCGCGGTCGCTCGGCGACCGCGCCGAGGAGCGTCGCCTCGGTGCGCGTCAGGTCCGGTCCGGCGACCTGGGTGATCAGCCGGCTCAGGTGGCCGAGGTCGCGCAGCAGGTCGGCCATCGCGCGTCCGGTATCCATCGGGAAGTTATATACTTTCGTGATACAGCAGTCAACGGTCATGGAGGCAGACAATGGCCAGCGCACCAGCGACCACGCGGGCCGGGACCCCAGCCGAGATCCCCGGCTTCCCGATGGCGAGGGCGGCCGGGTGCCCGTTCGACCCGGCGCCAGAGCTGAGCGCGCGAGCGCCGGTCGCCAGGGTCCGGCTGTGGGACGGCAGCACCCCGTGGCTGATCACCGGATACGCGGATGCTCGCGCGCTGCTGGCCGATCCGCGGATCAGCGCCGACGTCAGGCTCGCGGGCTTCCCGCACGCCAGCGCGGCCGCCCGCGCGCGCAGGACGCGGGCGCGGACCTTCATCGGCATGGACGACCCCGACCACGCGCGGCTGCGCCGCATGGTGACCGCGACGTTCGCGATCAGGCGGGTCGAGGCGCTGCGGGCGCCGATCCAGCGGATCGTGGACCAGTCGATCGACGCGCTGCTGGCCGGCCCGCGGCCGGTCGACCTGGTGCAGGCGTTCGCCCTGCCGGTGCCGTCGCTCGTCATCTGCCGGCTGCTCGGCGTGCCCTACGCCGACCACGACTTCTTCCAGCGCCGCAGCCGGGTCATGGTCGACCTCGGGCAGCCGGAGGAGCGGGTCACGGCGGCGCAGGACGAGCTGATCGAGTACCTCGACGGCGTGATCGCCGGCAAGCTCGCCGCTCCCGCCGACGACCTGCTGTCCAGGCTGGCCGTCGAGCAGGTGGCGACCGGCGCGCTGCCCCGGCGCGAGGCTGCGCTGATGGCCGTGCTGCTGCTGGTCGCCGGCCACGAGACGACCGCGAACATGATCGCGCTCGGCACGCTCGCGCTGCTCGAGCATCCCGACCAGCTCGCCGCCCTGCGCGACGCGGACGATCCCGCGGCGATCGCCGGCGCGGTCGAGGAGCTGCTGCGCTACCTGACCATCACGCACTCGGGACGACGCAGGGTCGCGCTCGAGGACATCGAGGTCGGCGGTCGGCTGATCCGGGCCGGCGACGGGATCGTCGTGGCCAACGACGCGGCCGACCGCGACGAGCGCCGGTTCGACGACCCCGACCGGCTCGACGTCCACCGCGACGCGCGCGGGCACGTCGCCTTCGGCTTCGGCGTGCACCAATGCCTCGGCCAGCC
>DATHJG010001106.1:0-3862 GCA_035489875.1 Solirubrobacteraceae bacterium
GGAGTACCTGTTCGACCAGCTCAAGGACATCGTGCAGGTGACCGTCTCCAAGACCAACCCCGACAAGGAGCAGGCGAAGCGCCTGAACGAGGTGCTGACGATCCTGGTGGAGGAGCGCGGCTACAACGAGCACTCCGCGCGCGACCTGCTCGACTACGTCGGCCACCTGCTCAATCGGTGAGGCGCGCCTCGTGTTCCGTTCGGCCGATTCCCAGCCCGCCCGGGCGCACAGAGCTGCCCGTCGGCCCGGAGCCTCGCGCCCCTTGGCCCCGGTGCCGGCGGGCGGACAGACCGCGGCGGGGGGCGCCTGATGGGCGTCGTGGGCGACGCGGGCCTCCCGCAGGATTCGGGCCGGCGCGACGCGCTGCACCATCGTGAGCGGCTGCGCAAGAAGATCACCGAGCAGCTGAAGGAGCGGATCGGGGAAGAGGACATCATCGCGTCGGGTCCGGAGAAGCGGGTCCGCGTCCCGGTCAAGGGCACCAAGCGGTGGCAGTTCATCCTCGACCGCGGCGAGCGCCGGGGCGTCGGCCAGGGAGAGGGCCAGCCAGGCGACGTCCTCGGCCCGCCCGGGCAGGGTCCGGCCAGCGGTGAGGCGGGCACGGAGCCCGGCGAGGAGCTCTACGAGGTCTGGCTCGACATGGACGACGTCGAGGAGCTGCTGTTCGCAGAGCTCGAGCTGCCGCGGTTGAAGCCCAAGCCCGGCGCCGATGCGGAGGTCACGGACGCGGTCTACGACGACATCGCGCGCCAGGGCCCGCAGCTCGACAAGCGGGCCACGCTGCGCGAGAACCTGCTGCGCAACGCCAAGCGCGGCGAGCTGCGTCTCGGCGGCATCGACAAGCCGGACCTGCGCTACCTGTCCTACCGGGAGCGCCCGAAGCCGTGGCACAAGGCCGTGATCTTCCTGGCCATGGACGTCTCCGGGTCGATGGACGTCGACCGCAAGCGGCTGGCGCGGTTGCTCTTCTACTGGTGCGTGCAGTTCCTGCGCCGCCGCTACACGCAGACCGAGATCGTCTTCATCGCCCACACCACCGAAGCGCGCGAGGTCACCGAGCACGAGTTCTTCAACCGCGTCGAGTCGGGCGGCACGAAGGTCTCGTCCGCCTTCGAGGCCGTGGCGGAGATCCAGCGCGACCGCTACCCGGCCGAGGACTGGAACGTCTACGTGCTGCACGTGTCCGACGGCGACAACTTCGCCGCGGACAACCAGCGCACCCTGGAGCTCATCACTCGGCTCACCGAGATCTGCGCCCTCGTCGGCTATCTGGAGGTCAACCCCGGCGGCGGCGGCCGCCACAAGCTCTCCCGCTTCTACGAGCAGGAGGCGCAGGATCTCGACGGGTTCGTGTTCGCGGGCGCCGAGGACGACCGCGAGCTCTGGCCGGTGCTCAAGCAGTTCTTCGCCAAGGAGGGCGTCGTGGAGGCCGTCCGATGACGAGCTACACGCTGGCCGACCTGCAGGCGGTCGACGAGCGCTGTCGCGAGATCGCCGTCGGCGAGCTCGGGCTCGACGTACCGGAGGTCATCTACCACCTCGTCCGGCCCGAGGAGGTGTACTTCGCGGCCGCCAACGGTCTGCCGGCGCGGTATTCGAGCGCCCGCTGGGGAGCGCAGTTCGACGCGGACTACGGGCGCTACCAGCGCGGCGAGGGGCGCGTCTACGAGCTGATCTTCAACACCCGGCCGGTGCACGCGTACCTGATGGAGGGCAACAGCCTGGTTGCGCAGACGCTCGTCATCGCGCACTGCCTCGGGCATGGCTACGTGTTCGAGACCAACGGCTGGCTGGGCTCCGTCGACCGCACGATCATGCCGCGCGTGCTGTCGGCCGCCGAGCGGATCGCCGACTACATGGCGGCGCATGGTCGCGACCGCGTCGAGGACTTCCTCGACGCCTGCCACGCCATCGCCGTCCACCAGCCCCAGGCCCAGCTCGTCCGCAACGCGGCCGTCTCGGAGCCCGAGCACCGGCCGGGCCGCTACGACGACCTGTTCCCCGACGAGGTGGCGGCCGACCGTCAACGGGTCGCCGAGGAGCGCGACGCGTTGCGGCGCCGCTTTCCCCGCGAGCCGCAGCAGGACCTGCTGGGGTTCATCGAGCACCATGCCCGCGCGCTGGACGACTGGCAGCGCGACGTCATGTCGATCGTGCACTCGGAGCAGAGCTACTTCCTGCCGCAGATGCGCACCAAGATCCTCAACGAGGGCGCCGCCGTCCTCGCCCATCAGGAGATCTGCCAGCGGCTGTTCCTGCCTGCCGACCAGTACTGGGAGTACGAGCAGCTCAACGCGGGCGTCGTCGGCGCCCACGCCGGTCGGGTCAATCCCTACAACCTCGGCATCAACATCCTGCGGGAGATCATGCGCATCGCCACCGAGCCGGACGACGAGGAGCGCGACCGCTGGAGCTGGGCGGGCAGCGTCGACCCCTACGAGCAGGTTCGCTCCGTGCTGCGCACGTACGACGACGAGGCGCTGCTGCGCGAGTTCCTGACTCCGAAGGTCTGCACGCTGTCGCGTCTGTACGCGTTCGAGCACGATCAGCAGGACTCGCGCTGGATCCGCGTCTCCTCCCGCGAGGCCGACGCCATCCGCGAGGTGCTGATCCCGCAGCACGCGACGTTCGGGATCCCGCACATCGAGATCGTCGACGCCGACTACGGCGGCCGCGGCGAGCTGCTGCTCGAGCACCGCCACGAGTCGATCGGCCTGGATCCCGAGTACGCGCGGGGCACGCTCACGCAGGTCGCGATGCTGTGGGGCAAGCCGTGCACCGTCAAGACCATCCAGGGCCGCGACACCGATGCGCCGATCTGGTTCACCGGCCATCCGGACGGTCGCTCGGAGCAGCTCACAAAGCAGCCCTAGCCTTACCGGCCGGAGACCTTGGCCCGGCGTCACGCGATGTATAACGTCCTGATTCGAGATGTCAGGCGACGCACAACTCATCTCTTCCGACGCGACCGACCGACTCCTCACGGCGCTCGGCGAACAGCTCGGCCTGCTCGGCGAGCGCTACGACCTCGTGGTCATCGGCGGCGCGGCTTTGCTCGCGCGCGGCCTCGTTTCACGGCCGAGCGAGACGTCGACATCGTCGCGCTCGTTGGCAGCGACGGGCTCATGCCGGCCGAGCCGCTGCCGGGGACGCTGGCCGAAGCTTGCGCTCGCGTCGCGCGCGACTTCGACCTTCCGACCGACTGGCTGAACAGCGAGCCCGCGGGCATGCTGCGCCTAGGCCTGCCGCAGGGCTTTGCCGAGCGGCTCGATCGGCGGGTTCCCGCGGCTCGAGGCACTGATCGCGACCCAGCAGGAGACCGTCGACATCCTCCAGGAGGCGGGCGCGTTCCCCGGCAAGGACCTCGCCGCCCGCGGTCAGTTCGACCTCCGATTCGACGGCCTGACCGCGGAGTCCCCGCTCAGCCGGCCGTAACCGCGAGCTCCTGGCCTGACCGGCACAGGCCGCGACGACTGGCCACTGGCGGATGCGAGACACGCCGCGCCGCGCACATCCTTCGGAACTCCACGAAGGAGGATCGACAGTGAGCACGACAGATGCATCTGAGCGCTTCACCACGCTGCCCGACGACGAGACGCTCGCGGCGACGGTCGTCGAGCTCGAAGAGCACGGATTCGGCGTCGAGGTCGTCGACGACCTTGACGCCGCACGCGAAGCCGTCCTCGCCCGCATCCCCGAAGGCGCGTCCGTGATGACCAACACGTCGGTGACGCTCCAGGACACCGGCATCGCGGACGCGATCGACGGCGGCGGAACCTACGAGTCGGCGCGCAACAAGATGCTGGCGCTCGACTACGCAACGCAGTTGCAAGACATGAAGGCGGTCGCCGGCCAGCCCGA
>DATHJG010001107.1:0-3397 GCA_035489875.1 Solirubrobacteraceae bacterium
GCCGACGTCGTGCAGCTCGCGGTACAGCGCCGTCGGCTCGGACTCGACCGTGAACGTGCGCAGCACCTGCCCGGGGTGATCCCACCAGGAGGCGCTGATCTCGCACACGAGCGCGTCGCCCGCCGCCAGCCGCCGCGCCGACGGCCACTGCGCCGGCGCGGCGATGCCGGGCCGGTCCATCGCGGTGGTGGCGAAGTAGTGGATGTGCGTGGTCCCGCCGCGGCCGGCGTACGCGCCTTCGACCAGCGCGCCGAGCTCGCGCTCGTCGACGCCGGGGCGCGCGCCGGCGCGCAGCGCCTCGACCGCGCCGTCGGTCAGCTCGCAGCCGACGCGCAGCCAGTCGAGCTCCTCCGCGGACTTGACGAGCCGCAGCCGCGTGAAGTCGGCGTCGAGGCTGACGAGCTCGCCGCCCAACTCGGCAAGCCGGGCCGCCGCCCGCCACGGCAGCGGGCCGATGACCCCGATCCGCCGCCCACCGGCCCCGCGGGCGCGCAGCGCGGCGAGCGGGTGCTCGATGCCGCGGGCCTCGCAGGCGCGCACGTCCGCCGCCGTCGCCAGCCGCTGCGCGTTGGGGACGTGGTTGTAGAAGTCGACGAACAGGAGGTCGCGCTCGCCGGGCGTGACGACGACGAACGCCTCGCGCGTGACCGGCCAGCGGGTCAGCCAGCCGACCGCGAGCCCGGATCGATTGGCGCCGTACACGAGCAGATGGTCGACGCCGCGCTCGGCCATGACCGCGGCGACGACGGCGTGGCGGCGCTCGATCTCGGCGTCGCTGAAGCGCGGGTACGTGCCGCTCACGCGCCGGCCCGCGTTGTCCTGCGCACGGCCTCGACGATCCCCTCGTAGCCCGTGCAGCGGCAGAGGTTGCCGGTGAGCGCCTCGCGGATCTCGGCGTCCGTCGCATCCGGATGGTCGCGGACGAACGGCTCGAGCGACATGAGGAAGCCCGCCGTGCAGAAGCCGCACTGCAGCGCGTGCGCCTCCTGGAACGCACGCTGCAGCGGATGCAGACCGCCGTCGTCGCCCTCGAGCGCCTCGACGGTGCGCACCGACCGCCCGTCGGCCTGGACGGCGAACATCAGGCACGCCCGCACCGGCTCGGCGTCGACCTGCACCGTGCAGGCGCCGCACACCCCGTGCTCGCACCCGACATGCGTCCCGGTGAGTCCCAGATCGTGGCGCAGGAAGTCCGACAGCAGCGTGCGCGGCTCGACGTCCGCGTCGTGGCGCGTCCCGTTGACCTCGACGGCGATCCTCATGCCCCGGCCTCCTCGAGCGCAGTCTCGACGAGTGCCGCGGTGAGCGCGGAGCGCCAGGGGTGGTCGACGAGCTCCGCCGCGAGCCGGGCGGCGTCGGCGGCGCCGGCGCCGCCGGTCAGCGCCGTCTCCGCGGCGCTGGCGCGCACCGGCGTCGGCCCGGCCCCGAGCAGCGCGATCGCCGCGTGCCGTGGCGCGACGACGACCGCCGCACCGGCGATCGCCCAGTCCCCGTGGGTGCGCGCATACTCGACGAAGGCCGTACGCGCGCCGTCCGGGAGCGGCGGGACCTCGACCTCGACGAGCAGCTCGTCCGCGCGCAGTGCGCTGGTGAGGTGCGAGACGAAGAAGTCCGCGGCGCCGATCACGCGCGCGCCCGCGCGCGCCCGCGCGTGAAACCGGGCGTCGAGCGCGGTGAGCGCCACGGGCAGCTCGGCGGTCGGGTCGGCGTGCGCGCACGAGCCGCCGATCGTGCCGCGCGAGCGGATCTGGGCATGCCCCACGTGCCGGACCGCCTGGCGCAGCAGCGGCCATCCGGCCGCGACCACCTCAGAGCGCTCGAGCGTCGCGTGCCGCGTCAGGGCGCCGATGTGCAGCACCCCGTCGCGCTTGCGCAGGTAGGCGAGCTCGTCGATGCGGTTGACGTCGACGAGCTTCGCCGGACGCGCGAGCCGGAAGTTCATCACCGGCACGAGGCTCTGCCCGCCCGCGAGCACCTTGGCGTCGTCGTCGAGCAGGCCGAGCGCCGCGGCGACGGTGCGCGGGGCCGCGTAGTCGAACGGCGCCGGCTTCACCGCCGCCACACCGCCCGGCCGACCGCGAGCCCTGCGAGCAGCCCGGCGAGCATCAGGCCGGCTCGCTCGAGCAGCGGGCCGCGCATGGCGGCGCTCACGTCGAGCGCCTCGCCGGATTCGGACGCCTCAGGCGCCTCCCCGCGCAGCTCGCGCTCCAGCCGGCCCGCGAACTCGCCGAGGATCGTGCCCGCGACGTCCTCCATCAGCCCACGGCCGAGCTGCGCCTGGCGCCCGGTGACCTGCAGGTCGGTCTCGACCACGACCCGCGTCCCGCCGTCCTGCTCCGTCAGTCGCGTGGTGATCGTCGCGGCCGCGCTGCCCTGCCCGCGCGCCTCGCGTCCCTCGACGCGGTAGCCGGCGACGCGGTCGTCCTCGTCGACGTCCTGCACGCGCGCGCTGCCCAGGTACTCCGTCGTCACCGGCCCGAGCTTGATCCTCATGGTGCCGCGCCAGGCGCCGCCCTCCGCGTCGGGGTCGATCGTCGCGCCGGGGAGTGCGCGGGCGACGCGCGGAACGTCGAGCAGGGTCGCCCAGGTCTGCCCGATCGGGACGCCGACGTCGAACTCGTTGCGGAGCTTCATGGCTCACCCACAGCGCCGGCTCACGTCTTGCACCATCACAACTCTCCACTCTCCTTGCCGTCTCGTTCCCCGCCGGTCTCCTGGAGCGCCCGCCACAGCTTCTCCGCCGTGTAGGGCGGATCCACGTGCCGGCCGCCGAGTGCGTCCGCCACGGCGTTGGCGACGGCCGGCAGCGACCCGATCGCACCGCCCTCTCCCAGCCCCTTCGCGCCCAGCGGGTTGTGCGGCGACGGCGTCTCGACGACGCCGATGGCCAGGGGCGGCATCTCGGCGGCGGTGAGCAGGCTGTAGTCCGCGAACGACGCCGTCCGCAGCTGGCCGGCCTCGTCGTGCAGCGCCTCCTCGACCAGGCACTCGCCGAGCCCCTGGGCGATGCCGCCGACGACCTGTCCGTGCGCGAGCAGCGGATTGATCACGGTGCCGCCGTCGTCGACGCCCGCGAGGTGGACGATCCGCATGATCCCCGTCCTGCGCTCGATCTCCACGCTCGCCGCGTAGGCGCCGGAGCCGAAGATGAGCGGCGACCGGAACCGCGCCTCGGCATGGAGGCCGACCTCGACACCGGGCGGCAGATCCTCCGGCCGGTCGGCCAGCCGGGCAACGTCGCGCAGCGACACCGCGCCGCCGCCGGGCGCCGTGAACCGCCCCTCCTCCCAGCTCACGGACTCCGGGTCCGCGTCGAGCAGCTGCGCCGCGAGCGGGCGGGCGCGGGCGACGATCCGGTCCAGCGCGAGCACGATCGCCGAGCCGCCCATCGCGGTCG
>DATHJG010001108.1:0-3696 GCA_035489875.1 Solirubrobacteraceae bacterium
GAGGTCGACCGGCAGCATCTCGGCGAGCCAGGCGTCGACCGCGGGGCGGAGGGTGCGTCCGCGATCGCGGGCAAGCCAGCTCACGCAGACGCGACCGGGCGCCGGGAGGTCGCGCACCTCATCCATCGACTCGACCTCGACGAACACCTGGCCGCGGGCCTTCGCGGGCAGCGTGGCAAGCACGGTCTCGGCGATCGCCAGATCCTCCGCCTGGACGGCGAGCAGCACCAGATCGCCGTCGGCGGGCAGCCAGGCGATCGAAGCGGGGAGGAGGTCGGAGAGGAGCATCGTCTTCAGTATAGGCATGCCTTACCTAACGTCCGCTGCGAAGGAATGAGACATCACCCTCTCGCCCCCGTGCCGCGCGAGCCGCTAGCATCCGGCCATGAGGCGCATCCCGCTGGCCGCGACGGCCGCCGTCCTGACCGTGCTCGCGCTCGCCGCGTGCGGACCCGGCACGCCCGGCCCGACCGGGACACCTGACCCGGAGCCGACCGTCACGATCGACCCCACGCCGACCGATTCCGGCACTCCCGAACCCGACCCGGTGCCTGCCGCCGCCACCTGCGAGAACCTCCTCAGCACCTCTCTCGCCGCATATTCGGCGTCCGGGATCACCGGTCCCGGCGCCTATGCCGAGAAGCTGCAGTCGGAGGGCAACGCCTTCTACGCGTTCTACGCGGCCGGCGGCGTGTTCTGCTTCGTCGGGCAGATGGAGGCGGAGGCCCTCTACGGCTGGGCCCCATTCGACGACACCGGGTGGGAGCCGGTCCGGGCAGCGAACCTGTCCGAGGGCTGGAGCGAAGACGTGACCGACGCGGGCTTCCTCATGCGGTCGCCGTACCCGCAGCCGCTCCAGGTCTGCTACTACCGGCCGGGCGTCTTCGGGGCGTGCGCCGTCTCCGACGCCGTGCTCGACGAGATCATCGCGAACGCCCCCGCCGCCTGACCGACCTCACCACTGAGGCGGATGCCGCCGCTGCCAGCGCAGCCGCCGCTCCAGCTGTGCGCCGAGCGCGAGCAGCACATGCTCCCCGCCCGGACGCCCGATCAGCTGCACGCCCATCGGCAGGCCCTCGCGGGTCGTCATCACCGGGAGCGTGATCGCCGGCAGCCCGCTCACGTTGACCATGCTCGTGTAGGGCGTGAACCGCACCTGCTGCGCGAAGTTGCGCTCGCCGTCCTCCGCGTCGTACCAGCCGAGCGGGCGTGGCGTCATCGCGAGAGCGGGCGTGAGCACCGCGTCGTACGCCGCGAACCGGCCGATGAGCCGCCGCTCGAATCCGGTAAGCCAGGCGAGCGCGTCGGACAGCGCGCGGGCGCCGAGCGCACGCCCCTTGCCCAGCAGCCAGCGGGTCAGCGGTTCGAGCCGTTCCACGTCGTCGCCCTCGACCGGGATGCCGGCGGCACCCGCCTGCCAGACGGTGCGGAATGCGGGTGCGTACCCGTCCTCCGAGTCGAGCGCGAACTCCTCGAGCCCGTGCCCCATCGCCGAGAGCTCGAGCGCCGCGACCTCGAGCGCGGCGCGCGCCTCCGGCGCCAGCTCGAGCTCGTACGCGGTCTCCCACGGCGAGCTCGTCGTCATCCCGACCTGGAAGCGCCCCTCCCCACGCACCGCGGCGTTGAGGAACGCGCCGCCGTCCCAGGTGGGAGCCGCCGTCGCGAACGCGTACGGAGCGGCTCCGACCAGGGCGTCGAGCAGCAGCGCGGCGTCCGCGACCGTGCGCGCGAGCGGCCCGGGCACGACGAGACCCGCGAGGCTGGCGAACCCGGCGCCGACCGGGATGCGACCGCGCGAAGGTTTCAGGCCGACGAGTCCCGTCGACGCGGCCGGGATGCGGATCGAGCCCCCGCCGTCCGACCCGGGTGCCAGCGGCAGCAGCCCCGCCGCCACGGCGACGGCTGCTCCGCCACTTGAGCCGCCCGCGCCGCGCGTCAGGTCGTACGGCGTGCGGGCCGGCGCGTTCGCGAGCGGCTCGGTGTAGCTCGGCAGCCCGAATTCGGGCGTGTTGGTCTTGCCGAGGCTGACCGCACCGGCGCCGTCGAGGGCGATCGCGAGCTCGTCCGACTCTTCCGCGACGTGGTCGGCGAACAGCCGCGACCCGTACGTCGTGCGCACACCTGCGCGCGCCACGAGGTCCTTGTCGGCGAGCGGCAGACCCCAGAGCGCCACGGCCTGCGGGGTGCCGGCCACGGCATCCGCGCGCTCGAGGGCGAGGTCGGGGGTGACGGTGACGAACGCGCCCAGCTCGTCGTTCCACCGCTCGATGCGGGCCAGGTAGTGCTCGGTCAGCTCGCGCGGGGTGACCTCGCCGCGACGCAGCCAATCGAGCTGCTCGAGCGCGGTCAGATGGTGCAGTTCGAACACGCTGCGAGCCTACGCGCGGGCGTGGTTTCGATACGCCTTCGGCTAATCACCGGGGTTGACATCCGCGGTCGAACCTGGTTGGTTAGTTACATCACTAATGAACCTACGAACCAGGGCCCGGGTTCGCAGGTCGTTCCGTCAGAAAGGAGGCGCCCATGGACGAAGACCGTCCGATCTTCCAGCAGATCGCTGAGCAGATCGAGAACGACATCATCTCGGGGGTGCTCCCCGAGGAGACCCAGGTCCCCTCGACGAACGAGTTCGCCGCGTTCCATCGGATCAACCCGGCAACCGCCGGGAAAGGCGTGAACCTGCTCGTCGACACCGGGATCCTCTACAAGAAGAGAGGAATCGGCATGTTCGTCGCGTCGGGCGCACGCGCCCGCCTAAAGGCGCAGCGCGCCCATCAATTCAGCGAACGCTACGTTCGTCCGCTGTTGCTCGAGGCCGAGAAGCTCGGCATCACCCTCGACCAGCTCGCCACCATGATCCAGAAGGGGACGACACGATGACCACCGTCGTCGAGGCCCATGGCCTCACCAAGCATTTCGGCAAGGTGCACGCCGTCGAGGACGCCACGTTCCGCATCGAGGAGAACCGTATCTACGGCCTCCTCGGCCGCAACGGCGCGGGCAAGACGACTCTCATGTCGTTGCTCACCGGCCAGGAGTTCGCCACGGCTGGCCGCGTCGAGGTGTTCGGCCACTCCCCCGTGGAGAACGCCGGCGTGCTCGAGCGGACCGCGTTCATCAAGGAGAGCCAGAAGTACCCGGAGGACTTCCGCGTCAAGCACGTGCTGCGCAGCGCACCCTGGTTCTTCGCGAACTGGGACGCCGACTTCGCCGCCTAGCTCCTCGAGAAATTCCGGCTGCCACTCGACCGGCGCATCAAGAAGCTCTCGCGCGGTCAGCTGTCTGCCGTCGGCGTGATCGTCGGGCTCGCGTCCCGCGCGCCGCTGACATTCTTCGACGAGCCCTACCTGGGGCTCGACGCGGTCGCCCGGCAGTTGTTCTACGACCAGCTGCTGGCGGACTACTCCGAGCACCCGCGCACGATCGTGCTCTCGACCCACCTGATCGACGAGGTCAGCAACCTGCTCGAGCACGTGCTCGTGATCGATGACGGGCGCATCATCATCGACAGCGACGCGGACACCCTGCGCGGCTCGGCCACCACCGTGGCCGGCACGTCGTCGTCCGTCGACGCGTTCACCAAGAACCGCGAGGTCCTGCACCGGGAGGGCATCGGCGGGCTGGCGTCCGCGACACTCGCCGGGCTCGACGCGAGCGGCCGACGCGCCGCCGCCGACGCGGGATTGGAAATCACCC
>DATHJG010001109.1:0-3075 GCA_035489875.1 Solirubrobacteraceae bacterium
GGCGAGTACGGGCTCCACATCGACGGGCTCGCCTTCGAGGCGGAGTCCTCCGGCGACGCGATCGGCGAGAACACCGCCTCTTCCGTGCCGCAGAACGGCTCGCGCACGTACCGCTACCACGTTCCGACGGACGCCGAGCTGGAGGGCACGCACTACATGCGCCCCGGCCCGGGCTTCCGTGACGCTGTCTCGCACGGGCTCTTCGGCGCCCTGGCGGTCGAGCCGGCGGGCTCCGTGTACCTGCATCCGGACACCGGCGCGCCGCTGGCGTCGGGCTGGGAGGCGATGATCAAGCCGGAGGGCAAGGCCGCGTTCCGCGAGTACGTGAAGGTCTACCACGAGGTCGGCGACGAGGAGGCCGACGTGATCGGCCGCGACGGGCGCCCGCTCCCGGTCGTCGATCCGATCACCGAGGCGTACCGCCCCGGCTCGAGGGCGATCAACTACCGCTCGGAGCCGTTCATGCACCGTCTCGAGCGCGCCGGCGACAAGAAGTCGTCCTCGTACAACTCCTACACGTTCGGCGACCCGGCGACGCCGATGATGCGCGCCTATTCGGCCGACCCGTCGAAGATCCGGGTGATCCACGCCGGCTCGGAGATGTTCCACGTGTACCACCTGCACGGGGGCGGCATCCGCTGGCCGCAGAACCCGCACGCCGACGCGGACTGGGACTACGCGAAGGTCGGCCTCAACAAGAACCCGAAGACGGGCGGCACGAACCGGCTCGACTCGCAGTCCTTCGGCCCCGGCGAGTCCTACACGATGGAGATCGAGGGCGGCGCGGGCGGCGTGCAGCGCGCGGTCGGCGACCTGCTCGAGCACTGCCACATCGCGGAGCACTACGTCGCCGGCATGTGGAGCTTCTGGCGCGTCTACAACACGCGCCAGGTCGACCTCAAGCCGCTTCCGGACCGGGCGGCGCCGCCGGCCCCGGTCGACTCGGCCGGCCTGATCGGCCGCACGATGGCCGACGGCACGACGCTGACCAAGGACAACCTGAGCGCCTGGATCCGGGAGCTGATCCCGCCGCGCGGCGTCCCGCGCGATGGCGAGGACGGGTCCGTCTGGAACTGGAAGATCGACGACCGGGATCCGGCGCGCCCCGTGTACCTAGGCGAGCCCGAGGAGACCGAGGACTGGCCGAACCTGCCCAGCGGCGTGACTGGCCACCCCGGCGGCCTGCCCGGCGACGAGTTCGTCGGCGACCGGCCGAAGATCCTCTTCAACCCGCACGACGGCCGCATCGCCTATCCGCTGCTGCGCCCCAACATCGGGCAGCGTCCGCCGCTCACGCCGAACGGCCACACCGGCACGCCCTTCCTGGGCAACACGGCGATGGCGCAGAGCAACCGCACGGCGAACCCGTGGGCGCAACGCGAGGACGGCCTGTGCCCGGCGAACGCGCCGCTGCGCAAGTTCAACCTCACGACGATCCAGACACCGATCCAGGTGAGCGACGAGGGCACCGATCCGACCGGCAAGATCTTCGTCCTCAACAAGGACAAGGCCGCAGTGAAGGCCGGCGACAAGCCCGCAGAGCCGCTCGCGCTGCGGGCCAACATCGGCGACTGCATCGCGCTCACGCTCGTCACGGAACTCGAGCCCGAGGGGCCGGGCGCGCCCAGGCCCCAGGCCAACATGCACATCCACCACGTGCAGTTCGACCCCCAGGGCTCCGACGGCGCGAGCGCGGGCATGGTCTACGACCAGTCGATCCGCCCGTACAAGCTCGTCGACCCGCGCATGACGCAGGCCGCGCCGGCCGGTGAGCGGCTGCTTCGCCTCGACAGCGTCGCCAAGTTCCAGGTCGGCGTGTTCATCGGGATCGGCCTCGGCACCGAGGAGTTCGAGGTCCGGGAGATCACGGACATCGACGCGGCCGCGCGGACCGTCACGCTCGACACGCCCCTCAGTCGCGATCACGACGACGGCGAGTGGGCGGGCACCGAGTTCGTGCAGGAGCGCTGGTATCCCGACGTCGATCTCGACAACGTCTTCTGGCACGACCACGTGGATGGCATCCACGGCTGGGGCAAGGGCCTCGTCGGCCAGCTGATCGTCGAGCCGAAGGGATCGACCTACCACGATCCCGTCACGGGCGAGGAGGTCGAGTCGGGGAACATCGTCGACATCAGGACGACCAACCCGCTCGCGCCCGGCCTCGTGGACGGCTCGTTCCGCGAGCTGGCCCTGTGGACGATCGGCGACAACCCGGTCACCGACTCGACGCTCAACCTGCGCGCGGAGCCGTGGTCGGAGCGGCTGGCGGCCGACCCGGACCCGTCGCTGCTGTTCTCCTCCTGGCGCCACGGCGACCCACGCACCCCGCTGCCGCGGGCCTACCGCAACGACCCGTTCGTGCTGCGCACGGTCAACATCACCGGCAACGGCATCGATTCCCTGCGCCTCGACGGGCACCGGTTCTATACGGAGAGCCGCTACCGCGACTCGCAGGGCAAGGTGCTCGCCACGCCCCAGGACTCGGTGCAGTACGGCGTGTCGGGCAAGTTCACCGCCATCCTCGAGGGAGGCGCGGGCGGCGTCCAGGGCAACGCCGGCGACTACCTGTACAACAACGGCATCGGCCGCCGCTTCCGCCAGGGCGCGTGGGGCCTCCTCCGGGTGCTGCCCGGGCGCACGCCCGACCTGCAGCCGCTTCCGGGCCGCGAGCCGGCCGCCGGCCCGGCCGTGCCCGAGCCGACCGGCGGGCGCCCGCCCGTGCTCGCGTCGGTGGGTCAGCCGTGCCCGGCGGGAGCACCGGCCCGCCACTTCGAGGTGTCGGCCGTCGACCTGCCCGAGCCGGGCGGCGAGGAGGGCACGCGCTCGGCGTTCGTGCCGACCGCGCGGGCAGCCGACGTGCGCGCCGGCCGGCTCAGCCCTGAGCCGCTCGTGCTGCACGCCGCGGCGGGCGAGTGCGTGTCGGTCGAGCTCAGCAACGAGCGGGCCTCGGCGCGCGCCTCGTTCCACGTCGCCAAGGTGGCGCGCACGGCGAGCTCGTCGGGCATCAACGCGGGCTTCAACCCGGAGCAGACGGTCGCGCCGGGCGGCAAGCGCACGTACCGCCTGTACGCC
>DATHJG010001110.1:0-6312 GCA_035489875.1 Solirubrobacteraceae bacterium
TCACCCGCCGCCCCGGCCACCTGCCCGCGGTCGCGATCCGGCGACGGCGAGGGCGAGCGCTCCGCCACCTCCGCGCCCGAACCGGGCGCCCAGCTCGACAGGCGCTCCCGACCGACGGCGCGCTCGACCGCGCGGTTCGCAGCGACAGCACCGCCTGGGTGGCGCGGTCGCGATCGTGGTTGGCCGAGCCGCCGGCGGAGTCGCCCTCGACGATGAAGAGCTCCTCGCGGCGCTCGGGTCGCCGAAGCTCACCCAGCGACGGGCGGCGCACCATCGCGACGGGCGGTGGGGCGCGCGCCCCGATCCCGGCGCACGCTGGGCCTCGTCGCGCGGGCGCCCAGGGGCGACATCGTCCACGCCGGCAGCGGCCTCGGCGTCACCGTCAGCGACAGGACGGTCGAGCGCACCGACTCTGCCGTGGATTCCGGCGCGTCGGTGCTCACGCGGCCAGGTGAGCCCAGGCGGAGGCAGAGGCGCCCGGACACGCGCCGCGAGACCGTGTCCGACCACTGCGCGTCGACGGCGCGGTCGGCGCGGAGCGCACGCCGAGTGATCTTCCTCGACGGCCACACGCTGCGGCCGCTCAGCACCGGAGCTCCGCCGCGGCACTCCACGGCAGAGCGTCAAGCTCGAGGACGAGGCCGCGGCACTCCACGGCACGAGCGTCAAGCTCGAGGACGAGGCGCGATGCCGCTCTACGACGCGTTCGGCAGTGACGCCCTCGCGGAGGGCCGAAGCCTCGCTACGCCGCGATCGAGCTACCCCCGCCGATGGGCCAGGCCAGTCCAGGGGATGCCGCGCGCTCGACGCTCTCGCGCTCCAGCAGGCCTGGCACCGGCGTAGCACATGATCACCGTCAACGCCGCCCTCAGGGCGTTGCCCGGCCCGGACACGAGAAAGGCGCGGATCACGGGCCTTCTCATGGGCGATCCTGGATTCGAACCAGGGACCTCTTCCTTATCAGAGAAGCGCTCTAACCGACTGAGCTAATCGCCCGTGCGGCCGCCGATGATAGCGACCCGCTGGCACGCCGGAACGCCTCAGGCGGTGGCGGTGAGGCCGAGTCGCTCGGCCGCCTCGAGCGCCTCGTCGAGCGAGTCGAACGCGAACTGGATCCGGTACCCCTTGGCCTTCGGCGTCACGCGGACGTCGGTGCCGAGCGCGCGTCCGAACGCCTCGCCGAGCCGCTCCGCGGCGTCCATCTGATCGGGGTGCGGCGAGGGGGCGATCCGGCTCACGGCGATCTCGCCATCCTCGCGGCCGGCCGCCGCGCGGGCCCGTCCCTCGGTCTGTCGGACCGACCACCCATGCGTGCCCGCGTCGCGGGCGAGCCGGCGGCGGGAGTCGTGGTCCGGCGCCATCAGCAGCGCGCGGCCGTGGCCCTCGGACAACACGCCATCGGCGATCAGCGCCAGCGCCTCGTCGGGAAGCTCGAGCAGACGCAGCAGGTTCGACACCGCCACGCGCGATCGCCCGACCCGCCGGCCCACCTCCTCGCGCGTCAAGCCCAGCTCCTCGACGAGGGCCGCGACGGCCCGCGCCGCCTCCAGCGCGTTGAGGTCCTCTCGGGCCATGTTCTCGATCAGCGCGAGCTCGAGCGACTCGGCGTCGTCGTGCGGTCGCACCATCGCCGGCACGGTCTCCAGGCCGGCGAGTTGGGCGGCCCGCCAGCGCCGCTCCCCGGCGATCAGCTCGTACGTACCGCCCGGCACCGGCCGGACGAGCACCGGCTGGAGTATGCCGCGCTCCTTCAGCGACTCCGACAGCGCGACGAGCGAGCCCTCCTCGAAGTTCCGCCGTGGCTGCTGCGGGTTCGGCGCGATCAGCTCGACCGGCAGCTCGCGCAGTTCCGCCTCGGCGTCGGACGGGCTGGTCGACAGGATCGCCGCGAGACCGCGGCCCATGCCACGAGTGCGTTCAGCCACGCGCGGCCACCTCCTTGGCAAGCTCGAAGTACGCGTCCGACCCGGCGCAGTGCGGATCGTGGTGGATGACCGGGCGCCCGAAGCTCGGGGCCTCGCCCAGCCTGATGTTGCGCGGGATGACCGTGTCGAACACCAGCGAGGGGAAGTGCCGTCGCACCTCCGCCTCGACGTCCTGGGCGAGCTTGGTCCGCGCGTCGTGCATGGTCAACAACATGCCCGCCACGGTCAGGCGCGGGTTGAGCTCGCGCTGGATGAGCGACAGCGTGTCGAGCAGGCCGGCGAGACCTTCGAGCGCGAAGTACTCGGTCTGTACGGGCACGATCACGCGATCGGCCGCCACGAGCGCGTTGACCGTCAGCGGGCCGAGCGACGGCGGGCAGTCGAGCAGCGTGTACGCATAGGCATCCCGCACGGGCGCGAGCGCGTCGCGCAGGCGGCGCTCCGAACCCGGCAGACGCGGCAGCTCCATCGTCGCGCCGGCGAGATCCGGGGTCGACGCGAGGATCGACAACCGCTCGACCGAGGTGGCCCGCACCGCGGCGGGCGCCTCGATGTCACCGCTCAGCACGTCGTAGAGCCCGAGTCCCTCGTGGCGATCGACGCCGATGCCGACCGTGGCGTTGCCCTGGGGGTCGACGTCCACGAGCAGCGTCTCGTACCCCGCCTCCGCGATGCACGCGGCGACATTCACCGCGGTGGTGGTCTTGCCGACCCCGCCCTTCTGATTGGCAATGGCGTAGACGATGCCCATGGCGGCGCCGACGCTAGCGGCGGGCGCGGCGGATCTGGCCGATTCGGCCCTGTTGTGCGGAAGTTGGTGCGCTCTCAGCGCAGTCTTCTCGCAGTCAGCGGGCGTTTTGTCGCGATTCCGGGCCGGCGGGGGAATCCGGTTGGCGTGGGCGCGATCTTGCGCACGACGTGGAGGGTGCGACGCTCCGATCCAGGAAAAGGGGCCACCGCCCGGACCGGCTCGACGGTCAGCCCGAGGTGTTCGGCGGCGGCCGCCCCGTCGGCCGCCTCGTCGTCCTCGACGGCTCCTTTCCAAGCAACGAGCACGCCGCCCTCGCGCAGCAGCGGCGCCGCGTACTCGCACAGGACCGGCAGCGCGGCCAGCGCCCGGGCGCAGACCACGTCGCAGCGGCCGATCCCCTCCTGCCACTCCTCGGCGCGGCGCCAGACGACCTCGACGTTGTCCAGCCCCATCGTTGCCACGGCGGAACGCAGGAACTCGCACTTGCGGCCCACCGATTCCACCAGGACGACGCGCGCCCGCGGGAGGACCGCGGCGAGCACGAGCCCTGGCAGGCCGGCGCCCGCGCCGAGGTCGGCAATCACGCCGGCGTCGCGCACCTCCCGGACCTCGAGCCCCGCCAACGAGTCCGCGACGTGGACCCGCACGCCCTGCCGAGGATCGTGCACCGACGTCGGCGCCTCGGGCGCGGCCAGCAGATCGAGTAGACGCCCGAGCGGCTCTGCTGCGTCGAGCGAGACCTCGTAGCGTCCAAGCAGCGCGTCGAGCTCGCGTCGGCGATCAGCTAGGCCGCGTCCGCCCGTTTCACGTGAAACATCGGCGCGCCCCGCCGCACGAACTGGCGAGGGCACATGGGCAGCGACGCGCCCGACCGCATCGGCTCCATGGGCTGACCGAGGGACGCCTGCGAGGCGTTTCACGTGAAACGGTGGCGACGCACTCGGCGGGAAGATCGACGCGCGGCGCGAGGAGGTCAGGCGCGCGGGGCCGCGGCCGCTCAGCCGCGCAGCGGCGCGACGACGAGGTGGCGGTCTGGCTCCGTGCCCTCGGAGTACGTCTCGACGTCGCCGCGGTCCTTGAGGTACTCGTGCACGACCTTGCGCTCGGTCGCGCTCATCGCATCGAGTGCCACGGGGCGCGAGGAGCGAAGGGCGTCCGCGGCCGCCTGGTCCGCCTGGCGCTCGAGCGCTTGGCGGCGGCGGTCGCGGTAGCCGGCGGCGTCGACCTCGACCTTGGGCGGCGGCGATTCGCCGCGTGCGGCGACCTTGAACGCCAGGTGCTGGACCGCGTCGATCGTCTGGCCGTGGCGCCCGATGAACAGGCCCATGTCCTCGCCGTGGAGGACGCCGCGGACGCGGTCGCCGTCGTCGACGATCTCGACCTCGGCATCGAGCTCGAGCGCCTCGTTGACGTGCTCCAACAACTCGCGCACGCGTTCAGCCGGGGTCAGATCCTGCTTGCTCATCGAGGGATCCTGATCGCTCATCGACGCCTCCCGGAACGCTTCTTCTTCTTACGTGGCGACGACGGTGGCGGGCCGGCCGGCCGGCGGGCCGGCCGGCTCTTCGGGGGGGAGCTCCCCTTCGAGTTGCCGCCCTTCGAGCTGGCGCCGCTCGGGTTGCTCGTGGTGGTAGCGGGTCCACTCGCCGGCGGCGGTGGGGACGGAGGCGCACTGCCACGATGCAGCATGCGATCCATGATCGACATCGGCGAATGTTCGCCGTCTGCGGAGGCTGGTCGCAGCGGCCCGAGCCGCTTCCGCACGATCGCCTGCTGCACGATCGTCCACAGGTTCGTCGTGATCCAGTAGACGAGCAGGCCCGCCGGGAAGTTGATGACGAAGACGACGAAGACGAACGGCAGCGCCAGGAAGATCATCCGCTGCGTCTTGTCCGTCGCCGTCGACATCAGCACGGTCGAGAGCAGCTGCGAGCCGACGTAGAGGATGATCAGCGTGACGAGGACGCCGCCGGTCGCCTTGTCGGTGATATCCGGGATGAAGAGGAACTGCGCCGCGCCGCCGGAGCCGCAGGGCACCGGGTTCTGCGTCCCGGGCGGGTTCACGCCGGGACACACGTCGAGGCGCAGGTCGTCCTGCAGCATGTAGAACAGGGCGAGGAAGACCGGCAACTGGGCCAGCAGCGGGAGGCACGAGGCGAACGGGTTCACCTTGTTCTCCCGGTAGAACTTCATCATCTCCTGGTTGAGCCGCTCGCGGTCCCCCTTGTAGCGCTCCTGGAGCTTCTTGATCTCCGGCTGGAACTTCGCCATGTTCTGCATGGACTTGAACTGCTTGATCGTGAGCGGCATCAGCGCCGCGCGCACGACCACGGTGAGCGCCACGATCGCCGTCCCCCACCCCAGCCCGAGGCTGTCGTGGAAGAACTGGAGGATCGCCTCGAAGAACCGGATCAGTGGCGAGAAGACGTCGTGCACGGTTCAGGAACGGGTCGAATCGGGCGGGCGGGTGAACAGCGTCTGCGCGGACACCGGGTCATAGCCGCCGTGGCTGAACGGGTTGCAGCGCAGCAGGCGCCAGGCTGCGAGAACGGCGCCGCGCAGTATGCCGTAGGACTCGATGGCCTGCACCGCGTACGCCGAACAGGTCGGGTGGTACTTGCAGCGACGCGGAAACGCCGGCGAGATCGCGCGCTGGTACACCCGGATCGGGGCAAGAGCGACACGGCGAGCAGCTATCACGTGACCGCCCCCGTGCCGCCTCCGCCGCTGCTCATCGCGTCGACGAGCTCGGTGAGCGCCGTCCGGACGCCTCCCATGCCCTCCCGCTCGGCGAGCTCGCGGCTGTCCGGACGCGCGACGACGACGTAGTCCGCCCCGAGGGGCAAGCGCTCAGCCTCCGCCCAGAACGCCTCGCGCAGCAGGCGCTTGACCTTCGTCCGGTCGACGGCGCCGCCAACGCGGCGCGAGACCGAGAGGCCGAGGCGCGGGCCGTCCGGCTCCGCAGGCGCGGGCGGCTGCTGCTGCTCCTCGTCGCGCGGGAACGCGTACAGGACGAGGTAGCGATTCGCCTTCGAGCGGCCTTGGCGATACACACGCTCGAACTCGGCGCTGCGCGACAGCCTGCGCCGCTTCGGGCTCCGCCCGCCGCTCGGGCGCTCAGCCACTAGACGGTGAGCCGCTTGCGGCCCTTGTCGCGACGCCGCTTGAGCACGATCCGGCCGGCACGTGTGCTCATCCGGGCTCGGAAGCCATGGGTGCGGGCGCGCTTGCGCTTCTTGGGCTGGTAGGTGCGCTTCATAAGCCGTAACGAGTCGGCGCGCCGGGTGCGCGCAGCGGCCCGACAGGATAGCCAACCGCCGCGACGCGGCGTGTTGGACCTCGCAGACCGCGCACTCGTGAACACGATCGTGAACACGCGGTGCACAGCCTTCAACACGTAGCCCGACCCGCCGGAGACGGGCGATCCGCACCTTTTCCGCGCGATTTGCGCAGGGCCGAAATCACCCCGCCGACAGGCCCTTAGGCCCGTGCTATGTTCGGCTCGCCGGCCCTCCCCAGGGGCCCCTCGTTCCATCGCTTTTCCACTCTTACCTCCGCCGAGGAGGACTCTGCACGCGCCCGTGATCGACGACGAGCATCCATCCTGCTGGCGCCCCATCCGCGCCGAGTTGCGGC
>DATHJG010001111.1:0-3970 GCA_035489875.1 Solirubrobacteraceae bacterium
CGGTCCGCGGCGTGCGCGGCGGCGAGCTGGCGGTTGACCTCCTCGAGGGAGGCCTTGAAGCGATCCTCGCCGGCTGCGAGCTGGCGCTTGCGCGCGTAGATGCCGCCGAGGGCGAGGACGATCACGAGCGCCAAGAAGGCGCCGAGCACGATGGCGAGCCAGGTCGGCATGGCAGGGATTACAGCAGCACGTCGCGCGAGCGGAGGTGCGCCCCCACCTTGCGCTTGACTCGCTGCAGCGCGTTGTCGACCGTTTTGCAGTCGCAGCCCAGCTGCTCGCCGATGCCCGTGTAGGAGTGGCCGTCGAGGTAGAGCCCCAGCACGTGCGACTCCAACTCGGACAGCACGGTCGAGAGGCAGGCGACCAGCGAGCGCAGCTCCTCGGAGGAGATGACCTGGTTGACGGGGTCGTGGACCGTGGAGCCAGGGAGCATCTCGTCGAGCGTCGGCTCGTTGTCGCTCGCGCCCGCCGGTGTGGAGGAGAACGACACGTAGCCGTTGAGCGGCGTGTGCTTGTTGCGGGTCGCGGTCTTGACCGCGGTGATGATCTGGCGCGTGATGCACAGCTCCGCGAAGTTGCGGAACGAGGACTCGCGATCGGTGCGGAAGTCGCGGATCGCCTTGTAGAGCCCGACCAAGCCCTCCTGGATCAGGTCGTCGGAGTCGCCGCCGACGAGGAAGTACGACGAGGCCTTGAGCCGCACGAACGAGTAGTAGCGGCGGACCAGGCGCTCGTACGCATCTGGGCTGCCCTGCTTCGCCAGTGCGAGCAGATAGCCGTCATCAACCTGAACCTGAGATTGAGACTTGGAGGAGATCTTGGCCACGAACGGTCCTTTCTCAGGCAATCTGCCTGCGAAATGTCGTGGCGCACACCTCCCCCGGCGCCGTATTGATGACCTCGAGGGACCAGCATTAACCCTCAAGCTCAACCTGATGCGCGGCAGTCTGGCACGCTTATGTGGACGCGTCAAGCCGTTGCTGCAAAATCTCGTACAACAGCACGGCCGCCGTGGCGCTCACGTTGAGCGAATCGATGCGGCCGCGGAGCGGGAGCGCGACCAGGTCGTCGCACGCCGCAGCGACGCGCGGCCGCAGCCCGCGGCCCTCGGCGCCGAGCACCAGCACGACGCCGCCGCGCCAGTCGACGGACCGGTAGCCGGTGGTCGCGCCGGCCGCGGCGCCGTACGTCCAGCAGCCCGTGGCCTTCGCGTCGGCGAGGAAGTCGGCGAGGTTGCGCACACGGGCGATCGCGAGGTGCTCGACCGCCCCGGCCGACGCCTTGCAGACCGCCGCCGTGACCTCCGCGGAGCGGCGCTCCGGCAGGATCACGCCGGTCGCGCCCGTGCACTCGGCGGTGCGGCAGACCGCGCCGAGGTTCTGCGGGTCGGTGACCTCGTCGAGCGCGACCAGGACGGGGTCGGGCACGCGCAGCAGCGCGGCGGCGTCCGCGTAGCGGTACTCCTCGACGTCGGCGCAGACGCCCTGGTGGGCGTCGGATCCGCAGCGCTGGGCGATCTCGCCGGCGGTGGCGGGCAGCGCGCCCTCGAACTCGCCGGCGGCGCCCCTGGTCGCCCACACGGTCCGCACCTGCCGCGGCCCCCGGATGGCCTCGCGCACGGCGTTGCGCCCGTACACGATCATGCGCGGGGGCGGGACGAGGAGCGCCGGGCGGCGGGGGCCGGCCGGCTCACGGTCCGATCGGCACGAGCTCGGCGCCTGCGGAGCCGTCCCGGACCTCCCAGCCGCGCGCGCGCAGCTCGTCGCGGAGGCGGTCGGCCTCGGCGAAGTCGCGCGCCGCGCGGGCGGCGTCGCGCCGCTCGGCCAACTGCACGACCTCGGCCGGCGCCGCCTCGTCGCGGTCGAGCAGGTTCTCGAGTCCGAGCATCGAGAGCATCTCGCGCGCGTGGGCGTCGCCGACCGGCGCGCCCGCGCTGTTCGCCTCGCGGATCCACTCGGCCAGCGCGGCCAGCGCGCGCGGCGTGTTGTAGTCGTCCGCGAGCGCGTCGAAGAACGCGTCGCGGTGCGGAGCGAGCGCGTCCGGCGACGGCCCGGGCACGAGCCGCCGGCCGGCGTTGCGGATCCCCTCCACGCGCCGGGCGGCGTCGTCGAGCTTCTCCGGCGTGAACGCCAGCGGCTGCCGGTAGTGGCCCTCGGAGAAGTACATCAGCAGCGCGTCGCGGCCGACCTCGTCGATCACGTCGCCGAGACCGCGGATGTTGCCGACCGACTTCGACATCTTGCCTTCGAGCTCGAGCATCCCGTTGTGCATCCAGATCTGCGCGAGCTCGTGGCCGCGCGCGGCGAGCGTCTGCGCCGCCTCGTTCTCGTGGTGCGGGAAGATCAGGTCGTTGCCGCCGCCGTGGATCTCGAACGGCGCGCCCAGCGTCGCCTCGGCCATCGCCGAGCACTCGATGTGCCAGCCGGGGCGCCCCGCGCCCCACGGCGCGTCCCACCACGTGTCCTCCATCGGCTTGCGCGCCTTCCACAGCGCGAAGTCGAGCGGGTCCTCCTTGCGCCCCGCGCCCTCCAGCCCCTCGCCCTGGTCCATCTGGTCGACGTCGCGGTGCGAGATCTCCCCGTACTCGGGCAGCGAGCGGACCCGGAAGTACACGTCGCCCCCCGCCACGTAGGCGTGCCCGCGGTCGATCAGCTCCTGGATGAGGTCGACGATCTCCTCGACCATCAGCGTGGCGCGCGGCTCGTGATCGGGGCGGCCGATGCCCAGCCGCTCGGTGTCGTCGAGGTAGTGCTGCGTCAACTCCGCGGCCAGCTCGCCCGACGGCCGGCCGGCGAGACGCGCGGCGTCGTAGATCTTGTCGTTGATGTCGGTGATGTTGGCGACGAGCGTCGGCTCGTAGCCCTCGTGCGCGAGGAAGCGCGACAGGAGGGAGAAGACGACGTACGGCCGCGCGTTGCCCACGTGGATCCGCGCGTACACGGTCGGCCCGCACGCGTAGATGCCGACCTTGCGGCCCTCACGCGGCCGCAGCTCGGTCAGCTGCCCGGTGCGGGTGTCGTGGAGGCGGACGGTGCGCATGGCGCGGGTAACCCTATTTCGCCTGCCAGGCGAGACGCTCCTTCGTCGCGCTCGCCTTCGTCGCGCTCGCCTTCGGCGACGTTACGCGCCTGCCAGGCGAGACGCTCCTTCGTCGCGCTCGCCTTCGGCGACGTCAGCCCTCCACCGCCGTCTTCTCATGCGGGGCCCCGACCGGCTTGGACTCCGGCGAGCCGCGCTGGCGGAGGTAGATCGCGAACACCGCCATCGAGCCGACGGCCAGGAACTCCGACTGCCAGTTCTGCAGCGTCGTCTGCCAGAAGTCGGCCGACCCGAGGTAGCCGAGCCAGGAGAGCGACGCCTGCTCGTGCTCGAGCCGCTCGGCGTTGTACTCGCTCCAGCCGGACACGGACTGGGCGAACCACGACCACACCCAGATCGTCGCCATCACGATCACGAGCGAGTTGCCGTAGATCGCCGTGCGCCAGCCGCCGACCTTGGCCCACTTCGGCGATCGCGGCTTCGCGTACGGGCCGACGAGCTGCTGCTGGTCCGATCCGACGCCCGCCTCGCCGGGCTGCTTGGACTCCGGCGAGCCCTTCTGGATGAACCAGACGGTGAGCAGGATGAAGAGCGTGAACTGGAGGTATTCGGACTGCCAGTTCTCCGTCACCGCCTGCGCGAAGCTCGAGGTGGTGAGGTACCGGCCGAAGCTGAGCGTCTGCGGCGTCTCGCCCGCCATCTGCGCGTGCCACGTCTCGAGGTTGTTGTAGTCGTGCCAGCCCGCGAACGCCTGGCCGGCGAGCGCGGCGAGGAAGAGCCCGCCGAAGACCAGGCTGAGGCTCTGCTCGCGGATGAGGCGGCGCATCAGTGGTGCGTCAGCCCGACGATGGTGAAGAACGTCAGCCCGGCCACGATCACGAGCAGATAGACGATGAAGACGGCGCGCATGCCGGCCCTCACTCCAGCCCGT
>DATHJG010001112.1:0-4917 GCA_035489875.1 Solirubrobacteraceae bacterium
CGGGGGTCATGTCGGCGACCCGCGCGTCGTGCACCACCGCGCCGTCGCGCATCACGGTGACGGTGTCGCAGACCGAGAAGACCTCCTCGAGGCGGTGCGAGATGAACAGCACCGCGGCGTTCTGCTCGCGCAGGTTCCGGACCACCGAGAACAGGCGCTCGACCTCCGGGCCCGACAGCGCGGCGGTCGGCTCGTCCATGATCAGCACCCGTGCCTCGAAGCTCAGTGCCTTGGCGATCTCCACGATCTGCTGGTCGGCGATCGAGAGCCCGCGGACCGGCCGCTCGGAGTCCAGCCGCACGCCGAGGCGGTCGAGCAGGCCCTGGACCTGGGCGTGCATCGCACGCCGGTCGATGCGCTTGAAGCGTCCGAGCGGGTGATAGCCCATGACGACGTTCTCCGCGATGCTCAGGTCCGGGAAGAGCGTCGGCTCCTGGTAGATGACCGCGATGCCGGCGTCGCGGGCGTCGTGGGGCGAGTGGAAGTCGACGGGCTCGCCGTCGACGAGCATCTCGCCTCCGTCGCGCCGGACGACGCCGCCGAGCACCTTGACCAGCGTCGACTTGCCGGCGCCGTTCTCGCCCACGAGCGCACGCACCTCGCCGGGGCGCAGGGCGAGATCGCCATCCCGCAGCGCGCGGATCGCGCCGTACGACTTCGCGGCGTCGCGCAGCTCGACGAGCGGGCGGGCGGGCTCGCTCACGAAAGCTCCTCGAAGCGCACGCCCGCCTCCGCGAGCGAGCGCAAAGACTCGCGCTCGCCGCCCGCGACGAGCACGATCTCGACCTCGGTGATGGGCACGATCGCGCTCAGGCCCGGCTGGTCGAACTTCGAGCCGTCGATCAACAGGATCGACTCGCGGGCGCGTTCGATCATCGTTCGCTTGACCTCGGCTTCGAGCGGGTTGGCGTCGGTCAGCACGTTGCCCGGCGCGAGGCCCTTGATGCTGAACAGCAGCTTGTCGGCGAAGTGGTCCTGGATGGCCCGGATCGTCTGCGGCCCGACGAACGAGCAGGTGAGCCGGCGGAGCGAGCCGGCGAGGCCGAGCAGCTCGAGCTGCGGCGCGTCCGCGCGCGCGATCAGGTCCATCACGGGCACCGACGGGGTCAGCACCGTGGCCGTCTTGCCGGAGTCGATCAGCGAACGGACGCCGTAGTAGGCCGTGGTCGAGCAGTCGAAGAAGACGGTCTCGCCCTCGTCGATCAGGTCGGCCGCGGCGGCGCCGAGCCGGCGCTTGGCCTCCGCGGCCTCGCCGAGGCGGCTCTGGAACGCGTCCTCGTCGCGCGCCATCGTGGCGGCGACGGCCCCGCCGTGCGTGCGGCGGGCGCGACCTTCGCGCTCCAGGATGTGCAGGTCGCGCCGGGCCGTCATGGGCGAGACGCCGAACTCCACCTCGAGCGTCGCGATGCTCACGCTCCCGGCGTCGCGGATCTTGTCGGCGATCAGTTGCCGGCGCTGGGCAGGAACCAGCGGGCGACCGCGCGGTGTACGACCGTTCTCGCTCACAACTCTCCTCGCGAACGAGCATAAACGCCCACTTTCGATCATGTCAAGTGCGATCCGTTTCGAGCATCGGGCGCGAGGTGCGGCCCGTCGCGGCGGATTCCCGGACGCGCTCGCCCCGGCGCCCTGCGGACGCTGTGCGCTTCTGAGCGTTTGGGTCGTGCAGCGCGAGGAGGGCGCTAGACGCGGTCGACCGCCACGCCGGCGCGCTCGATCGGGGCGAGCCGCGGCGGGGCGACGTCGGCCGCGAGCACGCGTGCGACGTCGGTGACGTGCACGACCGCGTTGAGCGCGGGGCGGTCGAACTTCGTGCCGTCGACCAGCAGCAGCGGCGTGCGCGCGTGCTCGATCATCGTGCGCTTGACCTCGGCCTCCAGCGCGTCCGGGTCGGTCAGGTGCCCGCCGGGGGTCACGCACTTGACCGACAGGACGGCCTTGTCGGCGAAGTGCGAGGCGATCGCCCGGATCGCCTGTGGCCCGACGAACGAGCGCGTGAGCTTGCGCAGCGCGCCGCTGATCCCGATCAGCTCGGTGTGCGGGCTGTCGTGCTCGCACAGCAGGTTCATCACCGGCACGGAGTTCGTCAGCACGGAGCAGCGCAGCCGCTCGCGCACGATCCTCCGAGCGACGTAGTAGCCCGTCGTCGAGGAGTCGATGAACACCGTCTCGCCCGACGCCAGCATCGCGACGGCCGCGGCGGCGAGCCGCTCCTTGGCCGCGACCTCGACCTCGAGGCGCTGGATGAACGCATCCTCCTCGCTCGAGGGACCCGGCAGCACCGCACCGCCGTGCGTGCGCCGCGCGATGCCCCGGCGCTCGAGCTCGGAGAGATCGCGCCGTGCGGTCATGTGCGAAATGCCGAAGCGCTCGCCCAGAGCGGACACCGTGACGCTCCCGTGGCGCTTGAGATGCTCGGCGATCAGCCGGCGGCGCTCGTCCGGCAGCGCCGTCGGGTCGACCGTGCTCATGCGCGTTCCTGTTCGCCGAGCCGCATTCCGAGCGCTGGTCTACCACAGATGCCGCGGCCGGTCCAATGCCGCGGCCGGCGGCAACGCACGGTATGCCGGCGAATTGCTTGACGGCGCGCCATGCGCGTGATTGTGTTCCTAATTGGGAGATATCGGTGGCATGAGCGCGGAAGCGCACACGATCACTCGGCAATCGGGCCGATGATCGACGCTGCCCGCGGGAGGAGAGCGCGCATGATCCGACGCAGCGGTACGCGCACGGGCCGGGCCGGCCGGGCTCCGGCCTGGGTGCTCGCCGCCCTGCTCCTCGGCCTGATCGCGCCGCCGGCCGGCGCGGCGCCGAACACGCCGACGCTGGTCAACGGCGACGAGCGCGGCGCGACGATCCGCTTCGACGTCGACGGCGACGCCGTCGACGCTCACGACGGCGAGCTCCAGCGCTTCGGCAACCGCTACTTCCTCTACGGCACGAGCTACGGCTGCGGCTTCGAGTGGCAGCAGCCCGGAAGCCCGTTCTGCGGGTTCCGCGCCTACAGCTCGCCGGACCTCGCGCACTGGACCGACGAGGGCCCGCTGTTCGCCGCCGGGACGCCTCTCTGGCAGGGCCGCTGCGACGGGCGCACCTACGGGTGCTACCGGCCCCACGTCTCGTTCAACGAGCGCACGCAGCGCTACGTCCTGTGGATCAACGCCTACGACGTCGGCCAGGGCTACCACGTCTTCGAGTCCGAGTCGCCGGCCGGTCCGTTCACCGAGCGCGACGTCCCCCGCCTGGCCGTCAACGCCGGCATCCCGCCGGGCGTCAACAACGGCGACCACGACCTGTTCGTCGACGAGGACGGCAGCGCGTACCTGGCGTACACGGACTGGCGGCGCGGCGGCGACATCGTCGTCGAGCAGCTCGACGAGCGCTGGCTGAGCGGCACGGGCCGCCACGTCCAGCTCGGCGTCACCGCCACGGAGGCGCCGTCGCTGTTCCGGCGCGGCGACCGCTACTACCTCACGCTCTCGGACCCCAACTGCGGCTATTGCACCACCGGCACGTCGTACTTGGAGGCGGACTCCCCGCTCGGTCCCTGGCGGGGGCGGCCGGTGCCGGACAGCTGGAGCGTCGATGGCGGCGAGCTGCTCGTGGAGGGCGGCGACGCCGGGCTCTCGCGCGCCGGCGCGGACTGGACCGACTACGACCTGCGCTTCGATGCCGTGCCGCTCGGGACCGGCGACGGCGGAGCGTACGCCCAGGCCGGCTGGGTGTTCCGGGCGAGCTCGCCCGGTGACGGCTACGCCTGGCTGCTCGGCAACTACCCGCACGCGGGCGCCGAGGGCGGCAACCTGACCAAGGTCGTCCTGCGCGGCGGTCGCGTCGCGAGCGCGCGGGTCGTCAAGCTGCCGTTCCCCGTCGAGGCCGGCCGGCGCTACGCGGTCGAGACCCGCCTGCGCGGCGACCGCATCGTGACGCTGGTCGACGGGCAGGTGATCGACGAGACCGTCGACGCGACCTACGCCGGCGGCCGGATCGGCTTCCGCGAGAGCGGCGGGGACGGCGAGAGCGCGCGCTTCGACGACGTCCGCGTCACCGCGCCCGACGGCACCGTCCTCTTCCAGGACGGCTTCGAGGGCGACCTCGTGGCGTGGGACCGCCCGGTGCCGCGCCAGCGCGGCATCCGCATCAGCGGGGACTCGTGCGGCGGCCAGCCCGCGGACGTCGCGGCGCTGCCGGCGCGCGGCGGCCCGGTGTACCTGTTCCAGAGCGACCGCTGGAACAACCGGGCGCCCAACGAGGCGCTCGCGACCCACTACTGGGAACCGCTGCGCTTCGACGCCACGGGGGCGATCCAGCCGCTGCGCTGCGGCGCCTCCTACGACGTGGCGCTCGCCGGCGCGCACGCCGGCGCCGACCGGCGCCCGCTCGATCTCGACCAGACGTCGGGCGACGACGGCTTCCGGGCGTACACGGACATCGCGCGCCAGGTCGCACGCGCCCAGACGTTCACACCCGGCCGCACGGGGACGCTCGCCCGCGTCGCCTACACGACCCACCAGGCGGGCCATCCGACCGCTCCGCTCACGATCCGGATCGCCGAGCTCGACGCGGGCGGCCGTCCCGGCCGCGTGGTGTACGAGCGCGCGGTGGCGCCTTCCGAGGTGAGCTGGTCGCCGAGCGAGCTGGCCGTCGCGCCGGACGTGCCCGTCGAGGCCGGTCGCCGCTACGCGATCGTGCTGCGCGCGCCGGCCACGACGCGCGGCGCCTACGGCCTCGCGTACTCCGACGGCGACCCGTACGCCGGCGGCGGGGCGCTCTACAGCGCCGACGGCGGCGCCGGCTGGCGCGCCGAGGCGGGCCGCGACCTCAAGTTCGAGACGTCAGTCACGCCCTCCGAGGAGAACCGATGACCCGCACGCTCCGTGTCGCGGTGGTGCTGGCCGTGGCCGCCGTGGTGGCGGC
>DATHJG010001113.1:0-2937 GCA_035489875.1 Solirubrobacteraceae bacterium
TGACCGCGATCGACCCCCAGGAGTGGTTGGCGCATCCCGGCTCCGTCGGACGGGCGCAAGTGGGCACGCCGCACGTCCTCGATGACGAGGGGAACGAGCTTCCGCCCGGTCAGGCGGGGACGATCTGGTCCGAGGGCGGCCCGTGCTTCGAGTATCACAACGCGCCGGACAAGACGGCCGAGTCGCGCAACGAGCGCGGCTGGACCACGGTCGGCGACGTCGGCCACCTCGACGCAGACGCGTATCTGTACCTGTCCGATCGCAAGGCGGACATGATCATCTCGGGCGGGGTCAACATCTACCCGCAGGAGGCGGAGAATGTCCTCGTGACCCATTCGGCCGTCACCGACGCGGCGGTGTTCGGCATCCCTCACCCGGAGCTCGGCGAGGAGGTCAAGGGCGTGGTGCAGGTAGGCGTCGGCGCACGTCCGAGCCCCGAGCTCGAGGCCGAGCTGCTGAGCCACTGCCACCAGCGGTTGGCGAAGTACAAGTGCCCGCGCACGATCGACTTCGTCGATCACCTTCCGCGCGAGCCGACCGGGAAGCTGTACAAGCGCCTGCTGCGTGAGCGATATCGGTCGCGGTGGCCCGCTGAGTCAAGGGGTCGCCGGGCAGCCGCCGGCTCAGGCGCCGCGTAGGCGGCGGGACCCGCGAGCGTGCGCGGCGACGATGACCGCCACGATGCCGAGCGTCACCCACAGCGCGTACCGGCTGATCACGTGCACCACGTCCACGGCCGGCTGGCCGATCGCGTAGCCGAGCCCGACCATCAACCCGACCCACAGCGCGGCGCCGATCGCGTCGAGCAGCAGGAACACCCACAGCCGCATCCCGGTCCAGCCGACCGCGGCGTCGATGATCGGGTTCGGGATCGGCAGCAGGTAGCTGAAGACCACCGCGAACGGGCCGAGCGGCTCCATCACCCGCTCCAGCCGCCGGGCGCGCCGGTCGGCGCTGCGGCCGGCGCCCACCAGCATCCCCACGGCGCGCCACCCCCAGCGTCGCCCCGCCCACCAGTACAGCCAGTCGAACATGATGCAGCCCGGCACCCCGGCGACGACCCCCAGCAGCAGCGAGGCATGCCCCGTGCGGGCCATCGCCCCCATCGCGATCATCGAGGTGATCGAGCCGCGCAGCAGCTCGAGCAGCGCCGGATGCGACCCGACGAGCGACGGCACCAGCGGCAGCAGGGCCACCCCGTAGAGCGCGCTGAACGCGAGCCCCGCCATGACGATCCGGTCGGCGCGCTCCGCGCGGCCGTCCCACGGCCGCCGGGGGGTCCGCTCGGGTTCGGGATCGTCGACCACGCGCTCCACGCTAGTCGCGGCGCGGCGCGGACCGGGAGGCCTCGAAGCAGGCCAGCACGTCCGGGCGCCTGCGTCAGCCCGCGATGAGGCGGAACGGGACGCCGAGGCGCTGGTACGTGGCCATCGCGCGCTGGTCGAGCGTGAGCAGCACGCGATCGTGCGCCGCGGCTTCGAGTGCGACCAGGCCGTCGTAGGCGGCGCCGGCGAAGACCCCGGCCGCGGAAAGGGTCCGGAGCACCTGCGCACGCTTCGTCGGGGCGAGATTCAAGAGCCGTCCGTCGAACCGGTCCGCGAGGACGGCCGCCGCGGTCGGCGCCGGCACCGCCAGCCCGCCCGGAAGTCGTGTGAGCACCGAGTACGCCTCGAGCACTGCGTGCGCGGGCAGGGCGGCCACGCCCTCGAGCGCCTCCGCCGCCGCGTCATGCTGCTCGTGCCAGCCGGACAGCGCGGCGACGACGGCGCTCGTGTCAGCGGTCAGCGCCGGCCCCGTTCCATCAGCTCGCGCACCTGCTCGGCGCTGAGCGTGTCGGGGGTCTCGGCGACGAAGCGCACTCCGCGCGGCCCGTCCTCCACGCGCACGCGGGATGGCACGGCGACCTCCAAGCGCCCGTCGACCGCGCTGAGCTCGAGCTCGGCGCCGGGCGCGAAGCCGAGCTCGTCCCGGAGGCGCTTCGGAACGACCAGGCGTCCTGCCGCGTCAATGGTAGTGCGCATGGCATGAAGCTACCACGACGACGTCGGCGGGCGAGCCGATCCGAGCGACGCGGTAGGTTGCACGCCCGTCGTGCGACCGTTCCTCCGCACACCCGTCCGCGCGCTGGCGCTCGCGGTCGCCGCGCTCGCCTGGCTCGGCCCCGCGCGCGCCGCGGCCCAGCCCGCGACCGCGGCGTCGCTGCACGCCGAGGTCGCCGCGCTCGTGGACGCCACGACGTCGCAATGGGCGGGGATGGTCACGCCGACCGGCGTGTTCCAGAACCCGTTCGCGGCCGACGTCGCGGCCGGGCATCACTCGTTCGTCCCGCCGATGCTGGCCTACGCGGTCCACCGCGCCGGGCAGCGCACCGGGGACGCGCGGCTCGTCGCGGCGGCGGAGCGGGTCTGGCCGCAGTCGGTCGACCCGGTGAAGGCCAGCTCGTTCGACATGCTCGGCGCCGTCTACGCGTACGGCACGCTCGCGCTGTCCGCCGAGCGGCGCGACCAGCTCGCGCGCTACACCGCGGCCTACGGGATCCCGATCACCGGCCGGCGGTGCATCCTGCGACCGAACTGCTGGGGGAACCTGAAGCTGGTCGACGCGCTCGCGGTGCTGTCGATCACCGGCGCCCGCATCAGCTCGTCGGACCCCGCGGCGCGGCTCGGCAATCCGGCCGCCGCCCATGCGGCGGCGGTGCACATCGTCAACAAGCGCATCGGCCAGGTCGCCGACCACGGGCTGCGCGCGGTGATCGGGCACGCGAGCGTCCGCGGCACCGTGCTGTCGGACCCGCCGGCGGACCCGCTCGCCTACCACGCGCTCACCGCGTTCATGCTCAACGAGGCGGTCGCGCAGCTCGGGCCGGCGGCGTCGCGCTCGGCGCGGCGCGCCGCACGCGAGACGATGGACGCGCTGTCGGTGCTGATCTCCCCCGAC
>DATHJG010001114.1:0-6991 GCA_035489875.1 Solirubrobacteraceae bacterium
GTTCGGGGTGTTCTCGGAGATCCTGCCGGTGTTCGCGCGCAAGCCGATCTTCGGCTACAAGGCGATCGCGGCGGCGACCGCGGGCATCGCGTTCCTCGGCATGCTCGTGTGGGCGCACCACATGTTCTCGACGCCGAGCGCGACCGTCGTGCTCGCGTTCTTCATGCTCTCGAGCTTCGTGATCGCCGTGCCGACGGGCGTGAAGATCTTCAACTGGCTCGCGACGCTGTGGCGCGGGACGATCGAGTTCCGGGTCGCGCTGTTGTTCGCGGTCGGCGGCATCGGCACGTTCGTGATCGGCGGCATCACCGGCATCTTCCTCGCGGTATTCCCCGTCGACTGGCAGCTCACCGACACGTACTTCGTCGTGGCGCACATGCACTACGTGGCGTTCGGCGGCAGCGCGTTCGCGATGTTCGCGGCGCTCTACTTCTGGTTCCCGAAGCTGACCGGGCGGATGCTGTCGGAGGGGATGGGCAAGGTCTCGTTCTGGCTCGTGCTGATCGGCTTCCACACGACGTTCCTCGTGCAGCACTCCGCCGGCCTGAGCGGCATGCCGCGGCGCATCTTCGAGTACCAGAGCGACGCCGGCTGGCACGTCTACAACCTGATCTCGACGATCGGCGCGTTCATCATCGCGTTGGGGGTACTGGTGACGATCATCAACGTCGTGCGCTCGCTCAAGGTCGGCGTCGTCGCCGGACCGGACCCGTGGAAGGCGAACACGCTCGAGTGGTTCGTCTCCTCCCCGCCGCCCGAGCACAACTTCGACAGCGTGCCGCGCGTGCGCTCGGTCGAGCCGATGAAGGACTACCGGCGCCAGATCGAGGAGCAGACGGGCGCCAAGCAGCGCTTCGAGGCCGGCCGCCCGATAGCGCACGTCTGAGGCCCGTGGAGGCGTCCCGCATCCACTCCACCGCTCCGGCCGCGCTGGCGGCCGGCGGCGTCCGCCAGGTCGTCGGCGACTACGTCACGCTGACCAAGCCGAAGGTGCAGTCGCTGCTGCTGCTGACGACGGTCACGACGATGTTCGTGGCCGGCGACCCGTCGCTGGCGCTGGTGTTCTGGACCGTGCTCGGCGGCTCGCTGGCCTCCGGCGGCGCCGGGGCGGTCAACCACTGGTACGACCGCGACATCGACGCGCAGATGGCCCGCACGGCGACGCGGCCGGTGCCCGCGGGGCGGATCTCGCCGCGGGCCGCGCTGGCGTTCGGGATCACGCTGGCCGTGCTGTCGTTCGTCGAGCTGTCGCTGACCGTCAACGTGCTCGCCGCCGTGCTCGCGCTGAGCGGGTTCCTCGGCTACGTGTTCGTCTACACGATGTGGCTCAAGCGCTCGACGCCGCAGAACATCGTGATCGGCGGCGCGGCGGGCGCGGTGCCGCCGCTGGTGGCCTGGGCGGCGGTCACGGGGCACGTCGGGCTGACGGCCCTGTACCTGTTCGCGATCGTCTTCTACTGGACCCCACCGCACTTCTGGGCGCTGTCGCTCCTGATGAAGGACGAGTACGCGCGCGTGGGCGTGCCGATGATGCCCGTGGTCCGCGGCGAGACCGAGACGCGCCAGCTCATCGTCCTCTACACCGTGCTGCTGGTCGCGCTGTCGCTGATGCCGGTCGTGTTCGGCTACTTCGGCCTGATCTACGGCGCGTTCGCGCTGGTGCTGGGCGCGGTCTTCATCTCGCTCTCGTTGCGCCTGTGGCGCGAGGCGGAGCGCTCGAGCGCCCTGCGCACGTACCTGTTCTCGCTCGCCTATCTCGCGCTGCTGTTCTGCGCGATGGTGCTCGACGCCCGCTTGTAGACTGGCTGCCCTCCGATGGACCGCCGACTCGCCCGCAAGAACCTCCGGACCGCGTTCGTCGTCGTCGCGATCATGCTGTTCATGTTCGCGATGACGTGGGTCGCCGCGCTGATCTACACCCAGTGATGGCCGAGCCCGACGACATCGCGGAGGAGGCCCCGCCGGTCGGCGAGGAGATCCACCTGCCGAATCCGAGCCTGCTCCCGCTCCTCAACGCCGTCGGGGCCGCGCTGGCGATCATCGGCATCCCGATCTCGCTGATCCTGGTGATCCCGGGCCTCGTCCTGTTCGCCGTCACGGCGGCGATCTGGATCCGCAGCGCGCGGCGTGACATGGACGAGCTCCCGCTGGAGCACGGCGCCGGGCACTGACGCGCTCGCGCGAGGGTACGGCGGCGCAGCCTACGACGCCCGCGCCAGCCCCGGCGCCGGCGGGAGGTCGCAGCTCGCGCCGTCGTCCGTCCAGCAGCGCACGATGTCGCGTACCGAGAGGATCCCGACGGTCTCGGCCTCGTCGATCACGACGAGGTGGCGGAAGCCGCCGCGGACCATCGCGACCGCCGCCTGCTCGAGCGACCACTGCGGGCTCGCGAAGACGAGGTCCGCGGTCAGGTGGTCGGCGACCTTCTCCTTGTCGGGGTCCTGGCCGCTCCCGAGCGAGAGCAGGATGTCGCGCTCGGTGAGGATTCCGGGGCCCATCCCGTCGGGATCCAGGACGACCGCGGCGCCGACGCCGCGCTGCGCCATCTGGGCTGCGGCCTGGCGGAGCGTGTGCCCCGGTCCCACCGTCAGGACCACTGTGCTCATGCCCTCCCGCACATGCATGTCCTCATCACACCTTCCGTGCTCGATTGCAAGCCACGATCATCACAAGCTTACCGAGGTCGGCAGGCCGGCGCGCCGGGTAGCGCCGGTGCGCCAGATGACCGCGGACCCGAGCGCAATCGGCGCGCTGCACGTATTCCGGTGCAGTGCCCACCCAGCGTCCCGCCACCGTCAAGCTGCGCTCGAGCCTGTATGCCGACGCCGTCGCGATCGTCGAGCGCGAGTACGCCCGCGACGTGGTGCTGGGCGAGATCGCGCGGCGGGTCGCCTCCTCGCGCCGCCAGCTCCAGCGCGCCTACTCGGAGGTCGGCGGGACGACGTTCCGCGCCCACCTGACCGCCGTGCGGATGGAGCGGGCCGCGGAGCTGCTCGCCGGACGCACCGTCACCGTGCGCGAGGTCGCCCACCGCGTCGGCTACCGCCAGCCGGCGCAGTTCGCGAAGGCGTTCCGGCGCCACCACGGCCTCGCGCCGTCGGACTTCCGCGCCGGCCGCGCATCCCGCGGCGCGGGTGAGCCGCTCGCGGCGTAGGCAGCTCGCTGACCGGCCGGGGCGAAAGGGCGCCCATCGGTTCCCTCCGTCCCGGCAGTTCTGTAACTTGTCGCGTCCATGGGTCGGGAGCGCTGATGGACAGCGAACACAACACGAGCACGCCGGAGGACCGCAGTCACGTCAAGCAGCTGCTGGCGATCGGCCTCATCGCATCGGCCATCGGCATCGCGCTGGGCCTGCTGATCGACTGGTTTCCCACGCAGGCGAGCGAGGAGGGCAAGCAGATCGACACCCTCTGGGACGTCCTGATCATCTGCTCGGTCCCCGTCTTCGTCCTCGTGATGACCGTCGTCCTCTACTCCGTGTGGCGCTACCGGATGAAGCCGGGCGAGGAGCACAAGGACGGCCCGCCGATCCACGGCAACACGCGCCTGGAGATCATCTGGACGGCGATCCCGGCGATCATCCTCGTCGCGCTCTGCTCCTACGCCTACGTCGTGCTGACCCAGGTCGAGGAGGCCGACGCGCGCGCGCTCAACGTGACCGTCGTCGGCCAGCAGTTCACCTGGACGTTCTACTACAAGGACTCGTCCGGGAAGACGGTCTCCTCGCCGCAGCTCTACGTGCCGCGCGGGCGCCAGGTCAACTTCACCGTGGAGTCCGACGACGTGATCCACGACTTCTGGGTCCCCGCCTTCCGGCTGAAGATCGACGCCGTGCCGGGCATCCGGACGCATCTGCGCGCGACGCCGAAGACGGTCGGCCAGTACCCGGTGGTCTGCGCCGAGCTGTGCGGCCTGGGCCACGCAGCCATGCGCCAGACCGCCCACGTGGTCGAGCCGGCGGACTTCGACAAGTGGCTGCGCGAGCGGGCCGCCGGCGCCGCGCCGGGGGGCGCCGCACCCGGCGGGGGCGCCGCGCCCAGCGGCAAGCAGGTGTTCAACGACTCGGGCTGCGGCGCGTGTCACGCGCTGGCCGACGCCGGCACGACCGGCGGCGTCGGGCCGGACCTCGACGATGTGCTCGCCGACAAGGACGCCGCGTTCATCGAGCAGAGCATCGTCGACCCGAACGCCGTGATCACGCCGGGCTTCAGCGCCAACATCATGCCGCCGAACTTCGGGCAGACGCTGCAGCCCGCGGAGCTGGACGCGGTCGTGAAGTACCTTGACGAGGTGACGGGGAAATGAGGGGAAGTCGATGACCGCCAAGCTGCGCGCTCCGGGCTGGTATCGGGCGGGGGCCTTCGTCGTCCTCGGCGTCCTGTTCGCGGCCGCGCTCGTCACCGCCGTCCGCGAGGCGTACGGCTTCTCCACGCCGTTCGACGGCTCGGAGGGCTGGAGCTCGCACTGGCAGAACGCGGTCCTGATCGTCGCGCTGCTCGGCGCGCCGCTGTTCTTCCTCGTCGGCCTCGGCGCGTTCGACTACTGGTTCTACTGGGCGTCCGGCCGCCCCACGCGGCCCGAGGACCACTCCAGCCACGGCGCGCATAGCTGGCGCGACTACTTCCGCGTCAACACCGATCACAAGGTGATCGGCATCCAGTACGTCGTCACCTCGTTCTTCTTCATGCTCGTCGGCGGCCTGCTGGCGATGCTCGTCCGGGCCGAGCTCGCCGCGCCGGGCTCGCAGTTCGTGGACTCCAACACGTACAACGGCCTGTTCAGCGTCCACGCGTCGCTGATGATCTTCCTGTTCATCATCCCGATCTTCGCCGGGCTGGCGAACTACGTGCTGCCGCTGATGATCGGCGCGCCGGACATGGCGTTCCCGCGCCTGAACGCGCTGTCGTTCTGGATGCTGCCGATCGCGGGCCTGATGATGTCGGCCTCGTTCCTCGCCCCGGGCGGCTCGTTCGCCACCGGCTGGACCGCGTACGCGCCGCTCTCGACGTCGGTCCCGATCGGGCAGCTCTTCTTCACGATCGGCGTGCAGTTCGCGGGGGCCTCGTCGATCGCGACCGCCCTGAACTTCCTCGTGACGATCATCACGATGCGAGCGCCGGGCATGAGCTTCTGGCGCATGCCGTTGCTGGTGTGGGCGAACTTCTCGACCTCGCTGCTGGTCGTGATCGCCACCCCGTTCGTCGCCGCGTCGCAGTTCTTCGTGCTGCTCGACTACTCGCTGGGCTTCAACTTCTTCGTGCCGCAGAAGGCGGGCGACGTGCTGATGTACCAGCACGTCTTCTGGTTCTACTCGCACCCGGCGGTCTACATCATGATGCTGCCGGGCTTCGGCATCATCTCCGAGGTCTTATCGGTCAAGGCCCGAAAGCCGATCTTCGGCTATCGCATGATGGCGTTCTCGCTGTTGGCGATCGTGCTGCTCGGGTTCACGGTGTGGGCGCACCACATGTTCGTGTCCGGCATGCAGAGCTGGATACGGATCCCGATGATGGTCACGACGGCGATCATCGCGGTGCCGACCGGCATCAAGATCTTCTCCTGGCTTGCGACGCTGTGGCGCGGCGTGCTGCACCTCGACACGCCGATGCTGTTCGCGCTCGGGTTCCTGACGATGTTCACGCTCGGCGGCATCTCCGGCGTCATGCTCGCGATGCTGCCGGTGTCGATCACCGTGAGCGACACGTACTTCATCGTCGCCCACATCCACTACGTGCTCTTCGGCGGCTCGCTGTTCACGATCTACGCCGGCGTCTACTACTGGTTCCCGAAGATGACCGGCCGGATGTTCGACGACCGGCTCGGCAAGCTCCATTTCTGGCTCACGTTCATCTTCTTCAACCTGACGTTCGCGCCGATGCACGTGATCGGGATCGAGGGCATGCCGCGGCGCGTCGCCGACTACCCGGAGCAGTTCGCGAGCTGGAACCTGTTCATCTCGCTCTCGTCGTTCGTGCTCGGGCTGTCGACGCTGCTCTTCGTCTACAACATGGTCCGCTCGTGGCGCACCGGCGCGCGGGCCGAGGCGAACCCGTGGCGGTCGCTGACGCTGGAGTGGCAGGTCTCCTCACCGCCGCCGATCTTCAACTTCGACCGGGTGCCGACCGTCGTCGGCGGGCCGTACGAGTACGGCGTGCCCGGCGCCGTCCACGGGATCTTCCAGCCCGCAGGGACATCAGAGCCGGTCGTGGCGGCCGGGGACACGAGTCGGGAGTAGCGAGACACGATGGCTGAGATCCTCGTCCTGGCGAACGAGACCATCGGCGGAGCGAACCTGCTCGACGCCATACGCGCCCGCCACGCGCAGGGCGGCGCGCGCTTCCACGTCGTCGTCCCGCAGACGCGGCCGCGGCACGGGAACGTCATCTACGACGAGGCCGTGCGCGACTCCGCCCAGGTGCGCGTCGACCTCGCGCTCGCGTTCATGCGCGAGGAGGAGATCGACGGCCGCGGCGAGGTCGGCGACGGCGATCCTATCTCCGCCGCCAAGGACGCGATCGCGGACCACGGCATCAGCGAGATCATCGTCTCGACGCTGCCGGCGTCGACGTCGGGCTGGATGAAGCGCGACCTGATCGAGGCGCTGGAGAACGACACCGGGCTGCCGGTCACGCACGTGATCGTCGACCTGGCCGAGGAGGGCCTGCCGTTCGACGTCACGCTCGTCGTCGCCAACCAGACGGTTGCCGGCGCGGAGCTCGTCGAGCGGCTGAAGGCGCTCGCCGAGGAGGGTCCGCGGCGCTTCATCATCGTCGTGCCGCAGGACGACGGCGACGGCCGCGCGGTCAGGGCGGCGCGCGAGCGCCTGCAGACGCTGCTCGCCTCGCTCGCGGAGTCGGGCATCGTGGCCGCCGGGATGATCGGCGACCCCGATCCCTACACCGCGACGATGAACGCCGTGCAGTACTTCCACATCTCCGAGATCGTGATCTCGACGCTGCCGGAGGGCAGCTCGAAGTGGGTGGCCGAAAAG
>DATHJG010001115.1:0-12371 GCA_035489875.1 Solirubrobacteraceae bacterium
CGAGCGCGTGCGCGGTGCGGGTGAGCGGCTCGTCCGGGAACCACGAGAAGCCGAACGGGAGCTCGTCGTACGTCACGTCCACACGGTATTCGGTTTCGCCTGCCAGGCGAGCGTGCTCGTTCCTCGCCGCTCGCCTTCGGCGACGTTACATCAGGAGCGCCGTCGGACGATCCACCAGCACCGACAGGACGATCATCGTGCGCGTGCGGACGATGTTGGGCCGGCGGCGCAGCGTCTCGATCAGGCGCTCGAGGTGGCGGATGTCGTCGACCTGCACGCGCAGGACCGCGTCGGGCTCGCCGGACACGGTGACCGCGCTGACCACCTCCGGGATCCCCGCCACGCTCTCGAGCAGGTCGCGCGGGGCGGTGCGTTCGGCGCAGTAGAGCTCGGCGATCGCCTCGAAGCCGAAGCCGAGCTTGGAGGCGTCGACGATCGCGGTGTAGCCGCGGATCACGCCGGCGGCCTCGAGGCGGTCGACGCGGCGCTTGACCGCGGGGGTGGAGAGCCCGACCTCGCGCCCGATGTCGGCGAACGAACGGCGGCCTTCTTGCTGCAGCAGCGCAAGGATCTTCCGATCTAGGTCCGTCAACCGTTCGATCGTTGTCATCGGGCGACACGATACGGACTAGTGCGTTGCTTCGCGCGCGCGCGGGGCGTAGACCTGGCTCATGTTCGAAGAGGCCCAGCTGTACGCACCCGTGACCGAGGGCCCGGAAGGGGTCCGCGTCCACCTCGCCGACGACCATCCCGGCGCGAACGATCCCGAGTACCGTCGCCGCCGCAACGAGATCGCCGCCGCCGCCCTCGCGTGGCGGCCGGGCGAGCCGATCCCGCGCGTCGAGTACACGGACGAGGAGAACGCGATCTGGCGCACCGTGTCGCGGGAGTTGGCGCCGAAGCACGAGCGGCTCGCCTGCCGCGCGTTCCTCGAGGCGAAGGCGCAGCTCGCGCTGCCCGACGACCACGTGCCGCAGCTCGACGAGGTGAGCGAGCGGCTGGAGCCGCTCACCGGCTTCCGCTTCCACCCGGCGGCCGGGCTCGTCCCGCTCGACGTGTTCTACGGCTCGCTCGCCGACCGCGTGTTCCACTCGACGCAGTACCTGCGCCATCCGAGCGGGCCGCTCTACACGCCCGAGCCCGACATCGTGCACGAGGTGATCGGGCACGGGAACCTGCTCGCCGACCCGGACATCGCCGAGGTCAAGCGCCTGGCCGGCGAGGCCGCCCGGCGCTGCAAGACCCCCGAGGCGCTCCAGTACGTCGCCGACGTCTTCTGGTTCACGATCGAGTTCGGCGTGATGTGGGATGGCGGCGAGCTGCGCTGCTACGGCGCGGGGCTGCTGTCGTCGTACGGCGAGATCGAGGAGTTCCGCGGCGCGGAGATCCGTCCGCTCGACTTCCACGAGATGGCGACGCTCGAGTACGACATCACGCACTACCAGCCGATCCTGTTCGCGTGCGACGGGATGGGCGAGCTGACCGAGCGCGTCGGCGGGTTCTTCGCCGCGTTCGACGGTAACTCCCGGAGCGCAGACGGGAGGCTGCCCTCGCCCGCGGCCCGCACGTCGTGACGGTCAGCCGGACGTCGAGCACCGGAGCGATCTCTACTGCCGGGACCCCTCGTACCTAGGCAGCCCGTCGTCGGGCAGCGGCTGCCACACCGCGGCCGTGGCGGTGTGCTGGTGGTACTGCGGGCGGATGCCGGGGTCGCCGTCGACCGCGCCGAGCCGGACGTGGAGGTCCTCCGGGTCGTCGGGGGAGCGGCTGTAGAGGTGCCCGCCGCACACCGAGCAGAACGCCTTGACGAACCCGCCGGCCGGCGGCGCCCACTCGGTGACGAGCTGCTCTCCCTCAGCGATGCGGAAGCTGCCGGGCGCGACGGCCCCGCCCGCTGAGGCGTGTACGCCGGTGCGGTGCTGGCATCGCGGGCAGTGGCACCAGCCGGATGACACGAGCGGCTCGGAGACCTCGAAGCGGACGCCGCCGCAGACGCAACCACCCGTGAGCATGGCCCAAAGCTAGCGAAGCGCTCCGCCCGGTAGCCGTCAGCCGAGCGCGACCCGGAGCTGCAGCTTGCCCCGGGTCGTCCGCCCGGCGCGCGTCGTGACGCGCACCGACAGCGTGTGCGTGCCGGAGCGCAGCGCGGCCGGCTTGAGCCGGACGGCGAGCTTGGCGTGCTTGAGCTGCTTGCCGTCGAGCGCGTAGCGGATCGACTTGACCTTGACGCCTCTCTGCGATTTGCACGACACGGCGAGCGGCGCCGTCAGGCACCTGCCCGCGATGGCCTGGAGGCGCAGGCTCCCGACGCCGCGCAGCTTGAGCGTCCTGCGGCCCGGGAGCAGCACGAGGCAGCCGGCGGGCGTTCCGCTCGGGTCGCTGCCGCCCGTCGTGGCTCCGGGCGAGGGCGTTGTCGTCGGGCTCGGGCTCGGGCCGGTGTCCGTGCCGGTGCCGGCGCCGGTGCCGGCGTCAGTCCCGGTGCCGGTGCCGGTGCCGGTGCCGGTGCCGGAGCCCGTTTCCATGCCGGACCCCGTACCCGTGCCCGTACCTGTGCCCGTACCTGTGCCCGTACCCGTGCCGGTGCCGGTGCCGCCGGCCGTTCCCGGGTCGGCGCCCGCGCCCGGGTCGCCACCGCAGCTCCCGGGCACCGCGCCCGTGACCTCGGAGACCGCCGTCCCTGCACCCGACGGGCTCGTCATCGTCTCGACGACCTGGAGCGTCGCGCACGCGTCGCCCGCCGCCACCACGTACGCCGTGCCGGCGGCGCCGTCGATGTCGTCGCAGTCCTCCCCGTTGGCGTCGCAGCGCTGCCAGCGATACGTCGCGACGCCTGCGCCCGTCCACGTGCCCGGCTGCGCCGTGAGCGTCTGGCCCACCACGGGCGTGCCCGCGATCGACGGCGGCGCCGTGTTGACCGGCACCTGCGCGGCGAGGAAGTGATCCTGCACGGCGCCCGCGGCCAGCACCTGCGGATAGAGCGCGACCTCGTCGAGCTTCCCTGCGAACGGCCCGCTGAACGCGCCCGCGGCCGTGCCGCCGATCACGAGCGCGCCATTGGTGGACGCCGGCGTCGCGCCGCTGCGGTTGAGCGACTTGGCGAGCGCTCCGTTGCGATAGATCTGGACCTTGTGGTCGGTCCACGCGACGGTCAGCAGCGTCCACGCGCCCGCGGGCAGCGGGACCTTGCTCGACACCGCGCTGCCGCCGCCGACCCAGACGAGCTTGCGCTTCGCGCCGATGCCCAGGGCCCAGCCGTCGCCCGCGGGATCGCCGTGGGCGACGAGCCCGGCCTGCTGGCCGTTCGCGAGCCGATTCGGGTAGACCCACACCTCGACCGAGCCGCTGGCCGCGCCGACTGTCGCGCTGATCGAGTCGGTCGCCGCCAGCCCGACCGCGGTTCCGGCGTCGGCGAACGGCCCGGCGACGCCGAGCGCCGGCGCGCCGACGTACACCCCGTCGCGATGGAGGGGCGACGCGTCGTGCGCCGTGGCGCCGGACGTCTCGCCCAGCCGCAGATACGTGAGCGGGCCGTCCGCGAGCACGCTGTCCGCGTACCCGGCGGATGCCGGCGCGGGGAGCGCAAGTGCGGCGCCCGCGATCGCCGCAAACGCGGCGCGACGTCGATACCTGCTCATGGCTTGCCTGCCTCCTGTGCTGAAGCGCCGGTCGGTCCGTGACCTGCGATGTGGGGAGAGTCGGCGGCCGAGCCGTCTCACGCACCGGGTGAGACCTCTGGCTTTGCGTCCCCGCCTCGCGGCGGGTTTGCCCTGATCAGCTCAAGTGGTCCGGGAATCGGCGGATCGGGTTAGCCGCTTGAGCGCGACTGGACGGATGGACGGCTCCCCGGTCAGCCTCCGACGCGGCCGTGCTCGCGCAACAGCGCGAGCACCTCGTCGCGCGGCAGCCCGCGCGCGACGCGCCCGTCGCGGCCCGCCACGTCCGGCGCCGCCCAGAGTGCGTTGAGCACGGCCTCCTCGCTCGCGTCGACCGCGGCGGCGAACAGCGGGTCGAGGCGTGCGTCGGCGAACGACTCCTCCTCGCGGCGCCGGCCGGCCTCGGCGCGCGGCCGCCGTCCGCTCGTCGCGAACGCGAGGAAGATCTCGCCGCTGCTGTGGTGCGCGACCGAACCGGCGCGCCCGAGGCCGAGCCCGGCGCGGCGCGCGAGCCGCGTGAGCTGGGCGGAGGACAGCGGCGCGTCGGTCGCCACGAGCGCGATGCAGCTACCCGCGGGGCGGGACGGGAACTGCTCTGGCAGGGGCAGCAAGCGGCCGGCCGGCACGCCGTCGACCCGCAGCTCCGGCGCCGCGCCGAAGTTGGCGAGCACCAGCACGCCGACGGTCGCGCCCGCGTCCGGGACGACGCGGCTGGCGGTGCCGATCCCGCCCTTCCAGCCGAAGCAGACCATGCCGGTCCCGGCGCCGACCGCGCCCTCGCGCACGGCGCCGGCGCTGGCGGCGGCGAGCGCGTGACCGGCGTCGGCCGCCTCCACCTGCACCACGGCGCTGTCCGAGAGCCAGCTATCGTCGCACTCGCCGACGACCGGGATCACGACGTCCTGCGTCCCGACCGCGGGGTCGGCGGCGACCGCCGCGGCCACCGCGCCGTCGTACACCCGGCCGACCGCCATCGTCGACGTGAGGTAGATCGGCGTCTCGATCAACCCCCACTCCGACACCGAGACGTTGCCGGTCATCTCCCCCGCGCCGTTGAGCACCGCCGCGCCGGCCGGCACCGGCGCGCGGAACAGGTCGCCGGCCGGACCGGGCAGGATCGCGGTCACGCCGGTGCGCGCGATCCCGCGCCCCTCGGGCTCGTCGCGCCACACGGTGATGTGCCCGACCTCGACGCCGGCGACGTCGGTGATCGCGTTCGCGGCGCCGCACTCGAACGCGCCGATCCGCACGCCGAGCTCGCGCAGGCGGGGACCACGGGGAGCGGGCGGGACGAGCACGCGCCCGCATCCTAAAGCGGGACGGTCCCTCGCAAGGTTTGCGGTCGGCTGTAGGCTCGCCGCCCCATGACGGCTCCGATCCCGGTGGTGTGGAGCGACGTCCATCGGCGGCACGTCCCGAGCGCGGAGATCTGGCTCGGGGTGCGGACGCCGGCGGTCGAGCTGCCCGCGCGCGCCGACGCGATCCGGGCGGAGCTCGAGCGCGCCGGGCATCCGGTCGTCCCCGCGACGGCCCACCCCGACGCCGCGCTCGCGGCGGTGCACGACCCGGCGCTGCTCGAGTTCCTCGCCGGCGCATGGCGAGCGTGGGAGGCGGCCGGGCTGCCCGAGGATCCCGGCCAGGCCGAGGTGATCCCGTACTTCTTCGCCCACCCGGGCCTGCTCGGGACGCTCGAGCCGGCGCTGCCGGCCGCGACCTGGGCGCGCACCGGGCACTTCGCGTTCGACACGATGACGCCGATCGGGCCGGGCACGTGGGAGGCGGCGCGCGCCGGCGCCAACGCCGCCCTGACCGCGTGCGAGCTCGTGCTGGGCGGCGCGCCGTCCGCCTACGCGTGCTGCCGGCCGCCCGGCCACCACGTCACGCGCAGCGCCTACGGCGGCAGCTGCTACCTCAACAACGCCGCGATCGCCGCCGCCCGGTTGCGCGCCGCGGTCGGCGGCGCGGTCGCGCTGCTCGACGTCGACGCGCACCACGGCAACGGCGCGCAGGCGATCTTCTACGACCGCGCCGACGTCGTAACCGGCTCCCTCCACGTCGACCCCGCCGCCGGGTGGTTCCCGCACTTCCTCGGCTTCGCGCACGAGGAGGGCGAGGGAGCGGGGCGCGGCGCCAACCGCAACCTGCCGCTCGCCCCGGGCAGCGGCGACGACGCGTGGGTCGCCGCCGTGCGCGAGCTCGCCTGGTGGGCGGCCGGGCTCGAGCCGCGCGCGCTGGTCATCGCGCTCGGCGTCGACGCCGCGGCGGGCGACCCCGAGAGCCCGCTCCGCGTGACGGCGGACGGCTTCCGCGCGGCGGGCCACGCGCTCGGCGCGCTCGGCCTGCCGACGGTGATCGTGCAAGAGGGCGGCTACGACCTGGCCACGATCGGCGGGCTCGTGCGGGCCGCCCTCGAGGGAGTCACCGCGGGACGACAGGAGAGCATGGATGGCTGACGCCGGATCGCACTGGGTGGGCAAGGACGAGGCGGAGGGGATCCCCGTCCCGCCCCGCAAGGACCTCTCGCCGCCGCCGCACTGGCGGCTCGAGGCGGTCGCCGCCACCGAGCGGCCGCGGTCGCTCGCCGTCGGCGCCGACCGCCGCCGCGCCGTGTTCATCCAGGACCGCGACACGTCCGACGTGTGGCTGCTCGACCTCGAGGACCCGACGCCGCAGCGGCTCACCACCGGCCGCGATCCGATGCCGTACTGGGAGGACACGACGCCGCGGCTGTCGCCGGACGGATCGCAAGCGGCCTACGCCGACCAGGGGCACGTGTGGCTCGTCGCTGCCGGCGGCGGACCGCCGCGCAAGCTGCTCGAGGCGAGCTCGCCCGTGTGGCTCGACGACGCGACGCTGGTGGTGTCGATGGAGCGCGGCGACACGTCGCGGCTCGCGCTGGTCGACGTCGCCGACCCGTGGCCGCGCCGCCTCGCGACCGCGCACGGCGAGCTCGAGGAGCGCGGCGACGAGTGGGGCGTCGCGGTCTCGCCCGACGGCGCGGAGGTCGCGTACGCGTTCACGCCGCGCGCCGACCTCAACCGCTCGGAGATCCGCGTCGCGACCGTCGCGACCCGCGAGGTCCGCGCGGTCAGCGGCACGCCGCGGATGCAGGATCGGTCGCCCGACTGGTCGCCGGACGGCGCGACGATCGCGTACGTGTCCGAGCGCTCGGGCGCGTGGGCGCTGCACACGGTCGGGGCGGACGGGAGCGGCGAGCGGCAGCTCACGCAGGACGGCGCCGACTACGGCGAGCCGGCGTGGCACCCGGACGGGACTCGCATCGCGGTCACGAGAGGCGTGCGCAACCGCATCGGCGTGGCGGCGGTCGACGCCGCGACCGGCGCCGTCGCCGAGCTCGCCCCGGGCGGGGTGTGGGGCGCGCCGCAGTGGACCGCGACCGGCGCGGTCGTCGGGACGTACGAGGACCACGCGACGCCGCCGGAGCTGCGGCTCGTCGACGGGCGCGCGACGCGGACGCTCCTCGCTCCCGCCCCGCTCGCGGTCCGCCGCGCGCCGCACGTCGCGCCGCAGGAGGTCACGTTCCCGTCGCGCGACGGCCTCGAGATCCCCGGCTTCCTGTTCCGCCCGCGCGACGCCGCGCCGGACCGCCCGGTCCCCGCGATCGTGTACCCGCACGGCGGACCGACCGACGCCTACATGGACCTGTGGGACGGGCACGCGCAGTACTTCCTCGACAAGGGCTACGCCTGGCTGGCCGTCAACTTCCGCGGCTCGACGGGCTACGGCCGCGAGTTCGAGCGCGCCGACCACGACGTCTGGGGCGTCAAGGACACGTGGGACTGCCTCGCCGCCGCCGACCACCTGCGCACGCTCGACTGGGTCGACGGCGAGCGGCTCGGCATCTTCGGCGGCAGCTACGGCTCGTACATGGCGCTGCTCTCCGTCACCGACGACCCGGAGCACCGCTTCCGCTGCGCGATCGCCAAGTACGGCGACTGCGACATCGTCACGTCCTGGGCGCAGGGCGACCGCGAGGGCGTGCAGGACCTCGAGCGCATGATGGGCCACCCGGCGACCGCCCGGGCCGCCTACCACGCCGGCTCCCCCATCCACCGGATCGACGACATCGAGGCGCCGCTGCTGATCGCGCACGGCGGGCGCGACGAGCGAGTCAGCCCCGAGCAGTCCGAGGAGCTGGTCGCCGCACTCCGGCGCGCGGGGAAGACCTTCGAGTACGTGACGTACCCGACGGAGGCCCACGGACTGCTGCGCGCCGGGCCGCAACTGCACTTCTACCGCCGGCTCGAGCGCTTCCTCGACTGGTACCTGCTCTAGCCGTTTTCAGTGGACGAAATTGTCCAAGTCGGCCCTTGGCAGTCCGGCGCCGGATGGGGAATGATCGGCGTCCGCAAGCCTTGAGGAGGGTCGCGTGACACGCATCGCAGGGATCGTCGCCGCCGTGGTCGTGGCGACGGCGCTCGCGCTCGCCGGGAGCGGTGGCAGCGCGAGCGGGCAGGACGGCAAGCCGCGGGTGTTCACCGTCGGCTACACGCAGGACGTCGACAGCTTCAACCCCACCGTCGGCGTCACCGTCGCGGCCTACGAGGCCTGGAACATCCAGTACGCGACGCTGACCGACAAGGCCGCGAAGGACTTCTCGGTCGCGCCGGGACTCGCCGAGTCGTGGAAGGGATCCGCCGACGGCAAGACGTGGACGTACAAGCTGCACCCGAACATGAAGTGGTCCGACGGGCAGCCGCTCACGTCCGAGGACGTCGTCTACACGATCAACCGCTCCCGCGACGACGGCTGGTTCAACCACACGGCGATCGTCGCCAACCTCAAGGCCGAGGCGCCGGACCCGAACACCGTCGTGATCACGTCGTCGGTGCCGGACCCGAAGCTGCCGGTGATGGACGCGTACATCGTCCCCAAGCACATCTTCGAGAAATACGACGAGAAGGCGCTCACGAAGTACGACGCGCTCGACGGCGTCGGCTCCGGCCCGTACACGCTCGAGGAGTTCAAGAAGGGCCAGTTCGCGCGCTTCAAGGCCAACCCGAACTTCTGGCGCGGGAAGCCGCCGCTGGACGTCGTCGTGATCCGCAACTTCAACAACGCGGACGCGATGGTCGCCGCGCTGCGGAGCGGTGAGATCGACGCGGCGAACGACGTCCCCGGCGCCGCGTTCGATCGGCTGGAGGGCGACGACGGGATCGAGGTCGTCGAGGGCAACCAGGGCTCGTTCAACGAGTTCGCGCTCAACGGCGGGGACGGCCTCGAGAAGGGCCACCCGGCCTTGAGCGACCCGCTCGTGCGCCAGGCGATCGCCCACGCGATCGACAAGCAGACGATCGTCGACCGCGTCGAGAGCGGCCACGCGACGCCCGCCGACACGATCAGCCCGTCCGCGAACCCCGAGTGGATGCCGGAGGTCCCCGCCGACAAGAAGTTCGACTTCGACCTCGACAAGGCGAACGCGCTGCTCGACCAGGGCGGCTACGAGGACACGGACGGCGACGGCGTCCGCGAGATGCCCGGCGGCGGCGAGCCGCTGAGGCTGCGCTACGCGGTGCGCTCGGAGAGCCCGTCCTCCCAGCCGACCGCCGAGTTCATCACCGGCTGGCTGAAGGACATCGGGATCGCGACCACGCAGAAGGTCTACGACGACGGCCAGCTCACCGAGGTGATCGGCAAGGGCGACTACGACCTGTTCGTCTGGGGCTGGACGCCGTTCGTCGACCCGGACACGATGCTCTCCTACTTCACCTGCGACCAGGTGAGCCAGGACCCCGAGGACCCGACGAACTACTACAACGACGCCAGCCTCTGCGACAAGGAGTACGACAAGCTCTACGCGCAGCAGAAGGTGGAGCTCGACCACGACAAGCGCGTGCAGATCGTGCACGAGATGCTGACCCGGTGGGCGAGCACCGGCGTGTACGACGCGCTCTACACCTACCCGGACCTCCAGGCGTACCGGACCGACCGCTTCACCGGCTTCGTGCGCCAGCCGGAGGGCACCGGACCGGTGCTGTTCTCGAACTCGTCGCCGTCGTACGCGCGGCTCGAGCCGGTCTCCGCGACGTCCCCGGGCGGCGCCGGCGGTGACGACGGCGGCGGCGGCGGATCTGCGGGGATCATCGCGCTGGTCGTGCTCGCCGCGCTCGCGGTGGCCGGCGGGACGTGGGCCGTGATGCGACGGCGCACGGCCGACGAGCGCGAGTGAGTCCACGGATCGTCATCACGAAGGCGCTCGGGTCGCTCGCGACCCTCGCCTTCGTGGTGGTGTTCAACTTCTTCCTGTTCCGCGTCGTCGAGAGCAACCCGGTCGCGAACCTGTTCCGCGGCCGCAACCTGACCGATGCCCAGCGCGACGAGCTGACGCGCGAGTTCGGCCTGGACGGCTCCAAGCTCGACCAGTTCTGGAGCTACCTGACCCAGACGGCGCAGCTGAACCTCGGCCGCTCCTACGTCACGAACCAGCCGGTGATGGACCAGATCGTCGAGAAGGCGCCGGCGACGATCGCGCTCGTCGGCGTCTCGGCGGTGCTGTCGGCGGTGTTCGGGATCCTGATCGGGATCGCGGCGGCGTGGCGGCGCAACTCGAAGACCGACTACGCCTCCACGACGGCGACGATGACGCTGTACTCGATGCCGGACTTCTGGCTCGGGATGCTGCTGCTGTCAGGCCTTGCGGTGGGGCTCGGCTGGTTCCCGGTCGGCGGGATCGTCGACCCGACCGCGTCCGAGACCGGCTTCCCGAAGCTGCTCGACCAGGCGCACCACATGGCGCTGCCGGCGCTCACGCTGACGCTGGGATACCTCGGCGAATACGCGCTGGTGATGCGCTCGTCGCTGATCGACACGATGCGCGAGGACTACCTGGTGCTCGCGCGCGCGAAGGGCCTGCGCGACGTGGTCGTGCGCAACCGGCACGCGGTGCCGAACGCCCTGCTGCCGGTCGTCACACTGGCGGCGATCAACTTCGGCTTCGTGCTGTCGGGGGCGATCGCGGTCGAGACGATCTTCTCCTGGCCCGGCCTCGGGCTGGCCACCTACGACGCGCTGCAGGGCCCGGACCTGCCGATGCTCCAGGGCCTGTTCCTCGTCTTCAGCGCCGCGGTGATCCTGTTCAACTTCATCGCCGACCTGCTCTACGTCGCGCTCGACCCGAGGGTGCGGACCGCATGACGAGGCGACGGGGTCGACCGATAGCGCCCACGTCGCCGTGGCCACGCGGAGCGAGCGCGTGAGCGCCGTCGCCGTCCCCTCCGCCCGCAGCATCGCCTGGCAGCGCCGCCGCCGCGCGCTGTCCGGCGCCTGGGCGCAGTACCGGCGCAGCCGCCCGGGGATGGCCGGGCTGATCATCCTCGTGCTGTTCGTGCTGATGGCGCTCGCGGCGCCGCTGCTCGCCGACGGGGCGGGGCTGCGCGCGGTCAACGTGACCGAGAACGCCCCGTGGGCGTCGCCGGGCGAGTTCGGTCCGCTCGGGACCGACAAGCTCGGCCGTAGCATCTGGACCCAGTTCGTGTGGGGCTCGCGGATCTCGCTGCTCGTCGGCCTCGCGGCCACGCTGCTGGCGGCGGCGATCGGGATGATCGTCGGCGTCGCGGCCGGCTTCTACGGCCGCCGCGTCGGCGCGCTCCTGATGCGGCTGACCGAGTGGTTCCTCGTGATCCCGTTCCTCCCGCTCGCGATCGTGCTCGCCGCCGTGCTCGGGCCGTCGATCCGGAACATCATCCTCGTCATCGGCATCACGTCGTGGCCGTCGATGGCGCGAATCGTCCGCGCGCAAGTGCTGACGCTCAAGGAGCGGCTGTACGTCGACCGCAGCCGCGCGCTCGGCGCGTCGCAGCTGCACCTGATGGGCCGCCACATCCTGCCGAGCATCTCCGGGCTGGTCCTCGCCCAGACGACGCTCACCGTGCCGATCGCGATCCTGTCCGAGACGACGCTCGCGTTCCTCGGCTTCGGCGACCCGTCGCGGCCGTCGTGGGGCAAGATGCTCGAGGAGGCGTTCGAGCAGGGCGCCATCACCGAACAGGCGTGGTGGTGGTACGTCCCGCCGGGCGTCGGGATCGTGCTGGTCGTGCTCGCGTTCACGCTGTGCGGGCGCGCGCTGGAGGAGATCCTGGATCCGCGGCTGCGGGAGCGGTCGGGATGAGCGCCGAGCCGATCCCCCAGGTCGCCGCGCCGCTGCTGTCGGTGCGCGACCTGCACGTGACCTACCGGACGAGCGCCGGCCCGCTCGAGGCGGTCCGCGGCGTGGACCTCGACCTCGGCGCGGGCGAGACGCTCGGCCTCGCCGGCGAGTCGGGCTGCGGCAAGTCCAGCCTCGCGGGCGCGCTGCTGCGGGTGCTGCCGCGGGGGACCGAGATCACCGGGCAGGTGCTGCTCGACGGCGAGGACGTGCTCGCGATGAAGCCCGGCCGGCTGCGCGCGGTGCGCTGGACGGGCATGGCGATCGTGTTCCAGGGCGCGCTGCACACGCTCAACCCGGTGCAGAAGATCGGGGGCCAGATCGGCGAGGCGATCCAACTCCACCCGCGCGAGCGCACGGGCTCGGTCGGGGCGCGCGTCGGCGAGCTCCTCGAGCTGGTCGGCCTGCCCAAGCGGCGCGCCGGCGACTATCCGCACCAGCTCTCCGGCGGCCAGCGCCAGCGGGTGCTGATCGCGCTCGCGCTCGCCTGCGATCCCAAGCTGCTGGTCGCCGACGAGCCGACGACCGCGCTCGACGTGATGGTGCAGGCGCAG
>DATHJG010001116.1:0-7824 GCA_035489875.1 Solirubrobacteraceae bacterium
CTGTCCGACGAGGAGCTCCACGATCGCCGGCGGCTGTGGCGCACCGTCCCGAGCGACTACCGCTCCGGGGCTCTGTGGAAGTACGCGCAGACCGTCGGCTCCGCGCGCACGGGCGCCGTCACCCACGGCCGGCACGCCGGCCGGGTGCTCGCATGACGCTGCCGAGCCGGCACGTCACCGAGGGCATGCACAACGCCCTCAACCGCATCTACTTCCACGCCATGGGCCTGGTACGGGACGACATCGACCGGCCGATGGTCGGCGTGGGCACAGCCTGGCACGGCGCGTCGCCGGCCGGCGAGCTGCCGCTGCGGGTCGCGCGAGCCGCCGAGGAGGGGGTGTGGTCGGGCGGAGCGACGCCGCGCCAGTTCGCGACCATCGCCGACGTGGACGGCGCCGGGCTCGCAACGCTCCGGCCGGGGCTCGTGACGCGCGAACTCGTCGCCGACTCGGTGGAGCTGACGGTGCGTGGCCACAGCTACGACGCGCTCGTCGCCGTGGGCGCGGGCCCGCTCGCGCTCGCGGGGTTGATGCTCGCGATGTGCCGCCTCGACGTCCCGTCGCTGGTCGTTCCGCTGGCCGGCCGCGCGTTCGGGTCGGATGCCGACGCCGACGCGTTGGCGGTCGCCGCCGAGACGCTCGGGCTCGCGCTGCCCGGCGCCGCGGCGGCGGGGGACGCCGTCGCGACCGCGCTGGCCGCCGCCGACGGCGCCGGGGCGGGGGTCGCGAGCCGGCTCGCGGAAGCGGTCGACCCGCGCCAGCTCGTCACCGCGACTTCGCTGCGGCGCGCCGCGGCGAAGCTGGGTGAGCTCGACGCCAATCCCGCGCTGACGATCCACCTCGCGGCGTTGGCGGTCGAGTGCGGCGTCGACCTTTCGCTGGGCGACCTGGCCGGCGCCATGGGCGAGGCCGCGGGCCGCCCGTCGTGGGTGGAGGGCAGCCTGGCCCCGGAGGGCGCGCTGCTCCACGGGCCGGCGGCGCGATCGAGCGGGAGGGCGCAGGTGTTCGACGACGAGCGCGCCGCCTGCGACTGGGTCGCGGCCGAGCGCTGGCCGGAGGCGACGGTGCTCGTCGTGCGCCGGCAGGGACCACTCGGCGGCCCGGGGATGCCAGCGCTCGACGCGCTCGCGGCGGTTGTCGACCGAGCCGGAGCGCCGCCCGGCGCGCTGCTGGTCACCGACGGCCGGGCGCCCGCCATCCACGGCGTCGCCTGCGTCACCGCGGTCGGCCCCGAGGCGGCCGCGGGCGGCGCGCTCGCGGCGCTGCGCGACGGCGACGTGGTGAGCCTCGACGGATCGGCCGGGACCATCGACGCCGCCATCCCGGATCGCTCATGGGGCGCGGCCCCGGACCCGTCCGGCGAGCCGGACCTGCCGCCGGCGCTCGCCAAGTACCGCCGGACGGTCCGGCCGGCGGCCTGGGGCGCTTCGACCCACCCCGGAGCGGCGGCGGAGACGGTGCGCTATGGCGACCTCTGAGCCGGCTCGCATCGGGGTCGTCTCCACCTGGAACGAGGCCGCGCCCTGCAACATCGCACTGCGGCGCCAGGCCGGCGCGGCGATGCAGGGCGTGCGGAGCGCGGGCGCGCTGGCATACGAGTTCACGGCGATCACGGTCACGGACGGCATCGCGTCCGGGAACCAGGGGATGCGAAGCTCGCTCGTCAGCCGGGAGCTGATCGCCGACTCGGTCGAGCACACGGTCGTCTCGCACAGCTACGAGGCGCTCGTCGGCGTGGCTGGGTGCGACAAGACGCTGCCGGGCCTGATGATGGCCATGTGCCGCCTGGACGTCCCCTCGGTCTTCCTCTACGGCGGCAGCACGGTTCCCGGGTCGCTCCGCGACCGGCGGCTCACGATCCTCGACGTCGCGGAGGGCATCGGCCGCTTCACGACCGGCGAGCTCTCCCAGGAAGAGCTCGACGAGATCGAGGTCTCGGCCTGCCCGGCCGCCGGGTCGTGCCCGATGCAGGCGACGGCGAACACCATGGCCTGCGTCTCCGAGGCCCTCGGCCTGGCGCTGCCCGGGTCGGCCGGTCCCCCGGCCGCGCACAACGCGCGCGACCGGTTCGCGCGAGCGAGCGGCGCGGCGGCCGTCCGGCTCCGGGACGCGGGGATCAGGCCGCGGCAGATCGTCACGCGCGCCGCGCTGGAGAACGCCGCCGCGGTGGTCGCGGCGACCGGTGGCTCGAGCAACGCGATGCTCCACCTGCCGGCGATCGCGCACGAATGCGGGATCGACTTCGATGTGTTCGACGTCGCGCGGGTGTTCGAGCGCACGCCCCTGATCGCCGACCTCGACCCGGTGGGGACGTACCTCTCGGTCGACTTCCACCGCGTGGGCGGCGTCGAGGTCGTCATCAGGATGCTGCTGGACGCCGGCCTCATGGATCCCGACTGCCACACCGTCACGGGTCGCACCATCGGCGAGAACCACGCGGACGTCGACATGCCGGATCCGCGGCCGGTGATCCGCATGGTCGACGACCCGATCTCCCCTTGCGGGCCGCTGCGCGTGCTGCGCGGCAACCTCGCCCCCGACGGCGCCGTCTTCAAGCTCGCGCACGTGGCCGCCCCCCGCCACCGGGGTCGCGCGCGCGTGTTCGAGTGCGAAGAGGACTGCCAGCGCGCCGTGCTCGCGCGCGACTACGCCGCCGGCGACGTGCTCGTCATCCGCAACGAGGGGCCGCGCGGGGGGCCGGGCATGCGCGAGATGACCAAGACGACCGCCATCATCGTCGGGCAGGGCGCGGGCGAGAAGGTCGCGGTCATCACCGACGGGCGCTTCTCGGGCGCCACGCGGGGCTTCTGCGTCGGGCACGTCTCGCCCGAGGCGGCGCTGGGCGGCCCGATCGCGCTGGTGCGCGACGGCGACGTCATCTCGATCGACGCCGACGCCGGCACGATCGACCTCGAGCTTTCCGCCGGCGAGCTGCAGGCGCGCCGCGCCGCCTGGACGCCGCGCGCGAACCAGTACGGCTCGGGCGCGCTCTGGAAGTACGCGCAGACGGCCGGGTCGGCCCGGACGGGGGCGGTCACGTGACCAGGCCGGCGTTCGACAAGTCGACCATGCCCAGCCGGCACGTGACTGAGGGGACGTTCGCCGCGCCGCAGCGCGCCTTCTACTACGCCATGGGCCTCGAGGCTGACGACATCCACCGGCCGCTCGTGGGCGTGGTCGGAGCCTGGGACGGCGCGTCCGCGGCGTCCGACGCGCCGTTGCTCGTGGCCGAGGCGGTGGAGAGCGGCGTCACGGCCGGCGGAGCGACGCCGAGGCGGTTCGCGACGGTGGCCGACGGGAGCGCGCGGTCGCTGATCAGCCGCGAGCTCGTCGCGGACACCGTCGAGCTGACGGTCCGCGGCCACAGCTACGACGCGATCGTCGGAGTCGGGGCGTCGTGGCCGGCGATCGCCGGGCTCATGATGGTGGCCTGCCGGCTCGACGTGCCCGCGGTGATCGTCCCGCTGGCGTCGGCGGCGCTGGGCTCCCACGACGACGACTTCGCGCTCGCCGCAGCCGCGACGGCGGTCGGGCTGGCGCCGGCGACCGAGGCCGGACTGTCCACGGCAGGCATGCTCGAGTCCGGACGGCGCGCCGGACGGCGGGTCGCCGAGCTGCTCCGCGCGGGCGGATCGGCGCGTTCGCTGGTCACCGCCGAATCGCTGCACGACGGCGCGGTCGCGCTGGCGGGCGCGGGCGCACAGCCCGACTTGGCGGCGCACCTCGTGGCCGTCGCCGCCGAGTGCGGCATCGGCCTCGACCTGGAGGACCTCGTCGGCGCGATGCGCACCATCCGCCCCGACATCGGCTGGGTGAGCGGAACGCTCGCGCCGGACGGCGCGCCCGTCGCCGGCGGCGCAAGCCGCATCCGCGCCGCCGCGCAGGTGTTCGACGACGAGGCGGCGGCTTGCGGCTGGCTCGCGCGGCACGGATGGCCCTCCGGCGTCGCGGTGGTCGTCCGCTTCCAGGGCCCGCGTGGGGGCCCCGGACTGCGGAGCCTCGACGACCTCGCCGCCGCCGCCGCGACCGCCGCGCCGTCCGAGCGACTGCTCGTCACGGACGGGCGCGTGCCCGCGATCCCCGGTGTCACGGCGGTGAGCGCCGCCGGACCCGAGGCGGCGGACGGCGGCCCGCTTGCGCTGCTGCGGGACGGCGACGCGCTCGAGCTCGACCGGTCCGCGGGCCGCATCGACGTCCTGCAGGACGTCTCGGGGCGCGCCGCGGTCCGGGCCGCCCCGCGCGAGCTGCCGCGCAGCTGGTCGAAGTACGCCCGCATGGTCGGGCCCGTGCGCAACGGCGCCGTGACCCATCCCGGGGCCGGCGCGGAGGTGATCCGATATGCCGACTTCTAGAGCCGCCGGCCCTGCGGCGGCGTTGCCGATCGGGCGTCCGGTCACCATCGAGGACCGGTACTCGCTCGAAGAGGGGCGCGTGCTCCTGACGGGCGTCCAGGGCCTCGTTCGGCTCGTCTTCGACCAGATGCGAGCCGACCGGCGCGGCGGCCTGCGCACCGGCGCGCTCGTATCCGGGTATCAGGGCTCCCCGCTCGGCGGCCTCGACCGGGAGCTGCTCGGTCAGGCGGCGCTGGCAGGTGAGCTCGAGGTCGTCTTCCGGCCCGGCCTCAACGAGGACCTCGGCGCCACCGCGGTCTGGGGCTCGCAGCTCGTCACCACGCTCCCCCGCGCTCGCGTCGACGGGGTGCTCGGCATGTGGTACGGCAAGGCGCCCGGCGTGGACCGCTCGGGCGACGCGCTCCGCCACGGGAACTTCGTCGGCGCCCATCCGCGCGGCGGCATGATCGCGGTCTGCGGCGACGACCCGTCGTGCAAGTCCTCGACGATCCCGAGCGAGTCGGAGAGCACGCTCGCCGCGCTGCGCATGCCGGTCGTCGCACCCGGCAACCCCCAGGAGGTCCTCGACCTCGGGCGGCACGCGATCGCCGCCTCGCGCGCCAGCGGGCTGTGGACCGGATTGAAGGTCGTGACGAACGTCGCCGACGCGGTCGCCTCCGTCGAGGTGGGGCCGGAGCGGGTCCGCCCGCTGCCGGTCGTGGTCGAGGATCGCGGGCGGCCCTACGTGCACATCCCGAACGCGGACCTGATCGCGACGGCCACGCTCGAGATGGAGCGCACGATGGTCGGCCCGCGCATGGCGCTCGCGCGCGCGTACGCGCGCGAGAACAGACTCGACCGCATCGTGCTCGACCCGCCCCGCCCGTGGCTCGGGATCGCCGCGGCGGGTGCCACGTACTACGACCTGCGAGAGGCGCTCCATACGCTCGGCCTCGGGGACGACCAGCTGCGCCGGCTCGGCGTCCGACTGCTCAAGATCGGCATGCTCTGGCCGCTGGAACCCGGCATCGTCCGCGCCCACGCCCGCGGCCTCGAGGAACTGCTGGTCGTGGAGGACAAGGGCCCGTTCCTCGAGACGGCGATCCGCGAGATCCTGTTCGACGCCGCGGAGCGTCCTCGCGTCCTCGGCAAGGAGGACGAGCGCGGCGCTCCGCTGCTCCCGGCCAGCGGGATGCTCGACATCGACACGATCGCGCGCGCGGTCGGGACGCGCCTGCTCCGCAAGGGCGCGATCGCGTCCGTCGCCGCGCGCTTGGAGGCGCTCGATCGGCCGGCGCCGGAACCGGTGCCCGGCAACGGCGCCCGCCTGCCGTTCTTCTGCTCGGGATGCCCGCACAACCGCTCCACGGACGCGCCGGACGACGCCGTGGTGGGCGCCGGCATCGGCTGTCACGGGATGGTCGTCATCAGCCCGGCCGGCAAGGGCCAGGTCACCGGCGCGACGCAGATGGGCGGCGAAGGAGCCCAGTGGATCGGCCAGCAGCCGTTCACCGATACGCCGCACGTCTTCCAGAACCTCGGCGACGGCACGTTCCACCACTCGGGCTCGCTCGCGGTCCGCGCGTCGATCGCGGCCGGCGTCAACGTCACGTACAAGCTGCTCTACAACAGCGCGGTCGCGATGACGGGCGGCCAGGACGTCGAGGGCGCGATGCCCGTGCCCGACCTCACGCGCTGGCTCGCGGCCGAGGGAGTGCGGCGGATCGTCGTGACGACCGACGAGCCCGCGCGCTACCGCGGGGTGGAGCTCTCCCCCATCGCCGAGGTGCGCCCACGCGCGAAGCTGATGGAGGCCCAGCGCGAGCTCGCGGGCGAGCCCGGCGTCACCGTGCTGATCCACGACCAGGGCTGCGCGGCCGAGCAGCGCCGGCTGCGCAAGCGCGGCAAGCTGCCCGACCCGCCCGAGCGGATCTTCATCAACGAGCGCGTCTGCGAGGGCTGCGGGGACTGCGGCGAGAAGTCGCACTGCCTGTCGCTGCTCCCGGTCGACACGGAGTTCGGCCGCAAGACGCGGATCGACCAGGCGTCGTGCAACAAGGACTACTCCTGCGCCGAGGGCGACTGCCCCTCGTTCCTGACCGTGATCCCGGGCAAGCGTGCATCCCACGAACCCCCTGCTCCTCCCGCGGACCTCCCGCTCCCCGCGCTGCGGGCGGGTGAGGAGGCGACGATCCGGATGGTGGGGATCGGCGGGACGGGCGTCGTCACCGTCGCGCAGGTGCTGGCGATGGCGGCGATGCTGGACGGAAAGCGCGCGCTCGGGCTCGACCAGACCGGCCTGGCGCAGAAGGGCGGCCAGGTGATCTCGGACGTGCGCGTCCTCCCGGAGGGTGAGGATCGCGGCAACCGGGCCTCCCGGGACTCGGTCGACTGCTACCTCGGCTTCGACCTGATCGGCGCCTCGCTGCCGTCGAACCTCGTCACCGCGGAGGCCGGCCGGACGGTCGCCGTCGTGTCGACGAGCGCGGTCCCGACCGGCGACGCCGTCGGCGACCCGACGGCGCGGTTCGTGGACGTCAACGCGTCGCTCGACGCGATCGAGCTGGTGAGCCGGCCGGACGCCAACGTGTACCTCGATGCCCAGGAGCTGGCCGACGCACTGTTCCGCGACAAGCTGCCCGCCAACGTGCTGCTGCTCGGCGCGGCGTGGCAGCGCGGGCTGATCCCGATCTCACTCGACGCGATCCTCGAGGCCTTCCGGCTCAACGGCGCGGGCGTGGAGCGCAACGTCGCCGCGTTCCAGTGGGGGCGCGCGGTCGTCGCGCGCCCCGACGCGGTCGCCGAGGTCTCCCAGCCGGCGGCCGTCACCGAGCGCAGGCTCAGCCGCGCCGAGCGCGCGCTCGTCGAGACCGTGGGCGCCGAGACCGGATCCGAGCTGGAGCGCCTGCTCGAGGTCCGCATCGGCGAGCTCGCCGCCTACCAGAGCATCCGCTACGCGCGCCGCTACGCGGAGCTCGTCCGCGCCGTCGTCGAGGCCGAGCGCGCGACGGGCCGCTCGCACGGTGCGGCCGAGGCCGTCGCGCGCGAGCTGTACCGGCTCATGGCCTACAAGGACGAGTACGAGGTCGCGCGCCTGCATCTCGATCCCGAGGAGCGGCGGCGCCTGGCCGATGCGTTCGGCGCGGGCGCGCGGATCCGCTACCAGCTCCATCCGCCGGTGCTGCGCGCGCTCGGCATGGAGCGCAAGCTGACCCTCGGCCGCTGGTTCGACCCGGCGTTCCGGCTGCTGCGCCGCACGCGGTTCCTGCGCGGAACGGCGCTCGACCCGTTCGGCTACGCGCGGGTCCGGCGCGTCGAGCGTTCGCTGGTCGACGAGTACCGGCACCTCGTCACCCGTGCCCTGCCCCACCTCGCCGAGGCGCCCGATCGGGTCGTGGAGTTATGCGAGCTGCCCTCGATCGTCCGCGGCTACGAGCACGTGAAGCTGCGCAACGTCGAGACGTTCCGCGCACGAGCCGGGGAGATCGGGTGG
>DATHJG010001117.1:0-2223 GCA_035489875.1 Solirubrobacteraceae bacterium
GATCGTCGGACATCGGGGACGCAGACTACTACGCGCCGCGATACATCGTCAAGCGTAGTAGTCGGGCGGTCAGCCCTCGCGGCTGAGCTCGGCCGCGCTCGGCGGCGTGTCGGACTCCCACGCGACCGCGTGGCCGAGCCCCGCGGACTTCAGGACCTTCAGGGTCAGCAGTGCGCACTTCATCCGCGTCGCGGAGATGTCGATCCCCAGCAGGTCGAGCACGAAGTCGCGGTCGAGCCGGATCAGGTCGTCGACCGGCATCCCGACGAGCTCCTCGGACGCCATCGACGCCGACGCCTGCGAGATCGCGCAGCCGTGGCCGGAGAAGCGCACGGCGGAAATGCGCCCGTCGTCGCCGACGCGCAGCTGCACCTTCAGCTCGTCGCCGCACAGCGGGTTGTTGTCTTCGAACTCCAGATCCGGGTCCTCGAGCTCGCCGAAGTTCCGCGGCTGCTTGTAGTGCTCGAGGATGTTCTCGCGGTACAGGTCGTCCACTACGCGAACACCTCCTGGACCCTGCCGAGCCCGGAGATCAGGCGGTCGACGTCGTCGTGGGTGGAGTGCACGGCGAACGACGCGCGCGTCGTCGCGGCGACGCCCAGACGCTGCATCAGCACCTGCGCGCAGTGGTGGCCGGCGCGCACGCAGACGCCCTCGCGGCCGAGGATCTCGGCGACGTCGTGCGGGTGGATGCCCGGCAGCGCGAACGAGATGACGCTGCCGCGGCGGGAGAGGTCCGACGGGCCGTGGATCTCCAGGCCGTCCACCTCACGCAGGCGGTCGACCGCGTAGCCGACGACGTCGCGCGAGTGCTCCCACACGGCCGCCATGCCGAAGCGGTCCAGGTAGTCGACCGCGGCGCCCAGGCCGACCGCTTCGGCGATCGGCGACGTGCCCGCCTCGAACTTCGTCGGCGCCTCGGCGTAGCGGCTGCCCGCCTTCTCGACCTTGGCGATCATGTGGCCGCCGCCGAGGAACGGCGGCATCGCCTCCAGCAGCTCGCGCCGGCCGTGCAGCACGCCGATGCCGGTCGGCCCGTAGGCCTTGTGCGCGGTCCAGGCGTAGAAGTCCGCGTCGAGCGCGTGCACGTCGAGCGGCAGGTGCGGCGCGGCCTGCGCGCCGTCCACCAGCACGACGGCGCCGGCGGCGTGCCCGCGGGCGATGATGTCGGCGACCGGGTTGACGGTCCCGAGCACGTTGGAGATGTGCGCCACGGCGATCAGCTTGGGACCGCGGGCGAGCAGGGCGTCGAACTCCTCCTCGATTAACAGCCCCTCGTCGTCGATCGGCACGTAGGCCAGCTCGGCGCCGGTGCGCTCGCACAGCATCTGCCACGGCACGAGGTTGGAGTGGTGCTCCATCTCCGTGATGACCACGAGGTCGCCGGCGCGCACGTTGGCGCTGCCCCACGAGTAGGCGACGAGGTTGATCGCCTCCGTCGCGTTGCGGGTGAAGACGGTCTCGCCCGCGGACGAGCCCGCGAACGCCGCGACCTTCGCGCGCGCCCCCTCGTAGGCCTCCGTCGCCAGCGCCGCGATCGGGTACACGCCGCGGTGGACGCTGGCGCGGTACTCCCGGTAGTAGGCGTCCATCGCCTCGATGACGGGGATCGGCGTCTGCGACGTGGCCCCCGAGTCGAGGTAGGCGACGCCGGTGTGCGGGAGCGTGGGGAAGTCGGCGGTGGAGGGGGCGAGCAGGCTCATGCCGCGGCCGCCACCTCCTCGCGGATCCAGCCGTAGCCGCGCTCCTCGAGCTGCGTGACGAGCTCGGCGCCGCCCTCCTTGACGATCCGGCCCTCGAACATGATGTGCACGAACTCGGGCTTCACGATGTGCAGGATGCGCTGGTAGTGCGTGATGATCAGCGAGCCCATCCCGGTCTCGGCGGCGACGGCGTTGACGCCCTCCGCGACCGTGTTGAGCGCGTCGATGTCCAGGCCGGAGTCGGTCTCGTCGAGCACCGCGAGCCGCGGCGCGAGCAGCGCGAGCTGGAGGATCTCCATGCGCTTCTTCTCGCCGCCGGAGAAGCCCTCGTTGAGGTAGCGCGTGGAGAACTCCTTTGGCACCTTGGTGAGCGCCATGGCGGACTCGACGGTCGTGCGGAACTCCTTGAGCGAGATCGGCTCCCCGCCGCGCGCCTCGCGGTGCGCGTTCATGACCATGCGCAGGTACTTGGTGACGGTGACGCCGGGGATCGCGACCGGGTACTGGAACGCCATGAAGA
>DATHJG010001118.1:0-3215 GCA_035489875.1 Solirubrobacteraceae bacterium
TCGAGCTTGCGGCCCGCGATGTCGACGACGAGCGTGTCGCCCTTCGACGTGATGACCGGTCCGGTGAACAGGTTCGACTGTCCGAGGAAGTTCGCCACGAACGCGGTGCGCGGCAGCTCATAGAGCTCTTCCGGGGCTCCCATCTGCTCGATCTCGCCCCTGTTCATCACCGCGATGGTGTCGGCCATGGTCATGGCCTCCTCCTGATCGTGCGTGACGTGCAGGAATGTGAGGCCGACGTCGCCCTGGATCTGCTTCAACTCGATCTGCATCTGCCTGCGCAGCTTGAGGTCGAGCGCACCGAGCGGCTCGTCGAGCAGCAGCAACGCGGGACGGTTGACGACCGCGCGCGCGAGCGCGACGCGCTGCTGCTGCCCGCCCGAGAGCTGCGACGGGCGGCGCTGCGCGAGATGGTCGAGTTCGACGAGGCGCAGCGCCTCATGGGCGAGGCCCATCGGGTTCTGGATGCCGCGGCGCTTCAGTCCGAACGCGACGTTCTCGATGATCGTCATGTGCGGGAACAGCGCATAGCTCTGGAACACCGTGTTCACGGGCCGGCGGTACGACTTCGTGTTCGTGACGTCCTTGCCGCCGATCAGGATGCGACCCGCGGTCGGGTCCTCCAGACCGGCGATGAGACGCAGGGTCGTGGTCTTGCCGCACCCGGAGGGCCCGAGCAGCGCGAAGAACGAGCCGGCGGGGATCGTGAGGTCGAGGTGATCGATCGCGGTGAAGCCCGGGAACCGTTTGGTGATGCCGACCAGCTCGAGGTCCGCGCCGGATTCCGCGAAGCTGCTCGCCACCGTCAGGCCCCGAGGAGGACGCTCTGGAACGCGGCGCCGTAGGTCTGCTCCTCGGCGCCGGTGAGAGTACGGAAGACCTTCACCTGGGAGAGCGTGTCGGCGTCGGGGAAGATCAACTGGTTCTCGGCGAGCTCGGGATCGATCTCGGCCGCCGCCTCCTTGGCCCCGACGACCGGGGTGATGTAGTTCACCCAGGCCGCGACCTCGGCCGCGACGGCGGGGTCGTAGTAGTAGTTGATGAGTGCTTCCGCGTTCGCCTTGCGCGGCGATCCGATGGGGATCAGGAAGTTGTCGTTCCACAGGGTGCCGCCACCCTCCGGGATGATGAACTCCCAGCGGTCGCCGGCCTCGGCGTTCAGGGCCGTGATGTCGCCCGACCACACGATGGCGGCGAGGGTGTCCTCGTTCTGCAGGTCCTCGATGTAGGAGTTGCCCTTGATGTTGCGGATCTGACCGCTCGTGACCTGCTCGCGGAAGATGTCGAGCGCGGCGTTGAAGTCGTCCTCGCTCCAGGCGCTCGAGATGTCAACGCCGTTGTTGGCCATGATGAGGCCGAGGGTGTCTCGCATCTCGCTGAGCACGCCGACGCGTCCGGAGAGGTCCGGGTTCCAGAGGTCGTCGACGGTGCGCAGGCCGTTCGGCACCTTCTCCTTGTTCCAGCAGATGCCGGCGAACCCGCCCTGCCAGGGCAGCGACTGCGTGCGACCCTCGTCGAAGTCCACGTTCAGCAGGTCGGGGTTGAGGTTGGCCTTGTTCGGGATGTTGGCGTCGTCGAAGGTCTGCGTGTAGCCGAAGCGGATCCAGCGGCTCACCATCCAGTCGGTGAGGCACACGGTGTCGGCACCGATGTCCTGCCCGAGCGCGAGCTGGTCTTTGACCTTGCCGTAATAGGAGTTGTTGTCGTCGACATCGACCTTGTACTGGGCCTGGATCCCGGTCTCCTCGACGAATCGGTCGAGGGTCGGGTGAGCGCCTGCGTCGTCCTCGTCGAGGTACAGGGCCCAGTTCGCCCAGGTCAGGGTCTTGTCGTTGGCGGAGTTGTCCGGCGGCGGCGTCGGCCTGGTCGAGCCGCTCGGGGCGCACGCGGCGAGCGCGAGTGCGGTGGCTCCGGCGCCTGCGCCGGCGAGCATCGTGCGGCGGCTGAGTTGCGAGCGCCGGGCCTGGAGGACGAGGGAGCGGATCAGGGGATCTTCGGGCAGGGACCTGGTCATTCGGTGCTCCTTCAGGACGCTCGGAAGGCTGCGGCGGCGTGCCGTGTGACGATACTGACATATGGGGGACGCGCCCGGAATCATCCGGGGGCGGAAACGTCCATACCGAAACATAGATTTCACGAAATCAGCGGTTTGGATGGTCGATTCCTACGGAATCGCGCGTCGGATCCCCGCGGATCGCGGCCCGGGATCAATGGGGTCGAGCACGGCGCGCACGGTCCGGCCGTCCACCGCGAGCCAGCACTCGCCGGGGAGGGACCCGAGCGGCGGCGGGAGCTCCCGGTCGCGCAGCAGCGCGCGATGGTCGGCGGCCTTGACGTCGACGAGCACGATCGGCCATTCACGCCTGGCCGCCGTGAGCAGCGCCCATTCGCCCTGCCAGGCGTCGGGATCGCCGATCAGCACGGTCGGCGCCGGCCCATGGACGCCCTGCACCTCGACGTGCAACTCGTGCAACTCATCCGGCGCCGGGGCTCGGCCGCGGCCGAGCTCGATGACCCGGGCGCCGGATGCGATGAGCCGGTCGGTGAGCGCGCGCGGTCGGGCGGCGACGATCGCGAGCACCGGGTGGTCTCCCGGCACGACGCGCACCGGATCCGCGGCGGCGGCGCGCGGAATCCGCGTCCGGTCGGCCCCCGACGCGCGAGCCACCTGCACGACCGCGCCCCGCCACGTTCCGGAGCCGGGGGGAAGGTCCGGATCGAAGGCGCCAGGGTCTCCCCCGGCGAGCACGTGCTCCTCGCGCGCGCTCTGGCGCAGCAGCAACCGGGAGCCGAACAGCCCCGCGATCCCGGCGAGCGGTCCGCTGAGCCGGCGCGCGGCGACGGCGAGCGCGGCGCCGTCGGCGGCCGGTCGACGGGCGATCGCGCTCACCAGGTCGAGGAACTCGTGCCGATAGTCGGGGTCGAACCGGGCGAGCACGGCGTCGAGGTCGTCGATCAGGAGGAGAACACCGCCGTCCGGCGCCGGGCCGGGTCTAGCGACCTCCCGCGCGAGCACCGCCCAGGCATCAGCGGGCTCCGGCGGCACGGTCCGCACGGTGGTGCCCCGGCGTTGCGCCGACACCGCGAGCGTGTCGAGCGCCGTCGACGCACCCGCCCCCGCGGTGCCCAGCACGAGCAGATGACCGTGCCGGGCCGGATCGTGCGCCGCGGTGGGCTGCCGCTGCTCGGCCGGGAGGTCGACGAGCCCGAACGCG
>DATHJG010001119.1:0-2489 GCA_035489875.1 Solirubrobacteraceae bacterium
CGCCGGATGTACCTCACCCGCACCCAGACCGACGCCGACGCCGATCTCGGCAGAGAAGACATGCGCCCAGGTCATGGACATCGGCACCCTGGTGTTCAATCTCAGCGCTGCGCATCGCGAGGGCAGGCTGCTGGATGCCGAATGGATCGGTGTCGGCCACCTCGCCCAGGCGATGGCCGAGAAGATCGACGTCGAACCCGGTACCGATCTCGCCGATGCGGTGGACGCGCTGCGTTCGACCGTGCCGAGGGACTCCGGCCTGGGCGACGAATGGGTTACCGCTTTCAACGCATTCAAGGACCCCTGCGGTCAGGCACCCCTCGAGAACTTCGGCATCATGGGTTGGGTCGGCGGCTGATCACCCACGAAGAAGACCCCGGATCAGCTATCGATCCGGGGCCTTCGAGACTCACGTGCGCGAGGGGGGACTTGAACCCCCACGCCCTTTCGGGCACTAGCACCTCAAGCTAGCGCGTCTGCCATTTCCGCCACCCGCGCGAGTCCGGTCTTCACGAGGAGGACCGAGGATAGACATTATCAGACCCTGTGTAGCGTGAACGCATGGCCGACGTCGAGCTCGAAGACACCGCGCGCATCGCGCGGGACCTGATCCGATTCGAGACGGTCAACTGGGGCGAGGGCAAGTCCAACGGCGAGACCGACGCGGCCGAATACGTCGCCGCCGAGCTCACCCGCCTCGGGCTCAGCCCGCAGCTGTTCGATTCGGAGCCCGGCCGCACCTCGGTCATCGCACGCGTGGAAGGCGCCGACGCATCCCGGCCCGCTCTCGTTCTGCACGGGCACCTGGATGTCGTGCCGGCGATGGCCGACGACTGGACCGTCGACCCGTTCGCCGGCGAGATCCGCGACGGGATGCTGTGGGGCCGCGGGGCGGTCGACATGAAGGACATGGATGCCATGATCCTGACCGCGCTGGGCGACATCCTGACCGCGGGGGAGCGGCCGTCGCGCGACCTGGTCGTCGCCTTCTTCGCCGACGAGGAGAACGGCGGCGTGTTCGGCTCGCACCACCTCGTCGACACCCGGCCCGACCTGTTCGCGGGAGCCACCGAGGCGATCAGCGAGGTCGGCGGGTACTCGATCGACCTCGACGGCAGGCGCGCCTACCTGCTGCAGACCGGGGAGAAGGCCCTCGTCTGGATCCGGCTCGTCGCGCGGGGCGTTGCCGCCCATGGCTCGCGCGTGATCCCCGACAACGCGGTGACGAAGCTCGCCAGAGCCGTCCTGGCGATCGGCGAGCTCGAATGGCCGCTGCACCTCACCACGACGACCACGGCGCTGCTCGTCGAGCTGCGCCGGCTGCTGGGGGACTCACTGCGCGCCGGCGACGATCCGGATGCGGTGGTGCGGGCGACGGGGACGGCAGCAGGGTTCCTGCAGGCGACGTTGCGCGTCACGTCCAATCCGACCGCCCTGAACGCCGGGTACAAGCACAACGTGATCCCCGACCGCGCGGAGGCGCTCATCGACCTGCGCCCGTTCGCCGGACAGGAGGACGAGGTGCTCGCGCGGATCAGGGAGACCGTGGGGCCGGACATCGAGGTCCAGGTCGTCCACCACGACATCGGGCTCGAGGTGCCGTTCGCCGGGCCGCTCGTGGAGCAGATGATCGCGGCGCTCGGCCGGCACGATCCGGGTGCTCCGGTGCTGCCGTACCTGATGAGCGGCGGGACCGACAACAAGGCGCTCGCGAAGCTCGGCATCACCGGCTACGGGTTCGCGCCCCTGCAGCTGACCCCCGATCTGAACTTCCCTGCGATGTTCCACGGCGTCGACGAGCGCGTCCCGTTGTCGGCCCTCGCGTTCGGCCGCCGCGTGCTCGGCGACCTGTTGCAGAACTGCTAATTTCGGAAACCGTGAGCTTTCTCGAGGCAATCATCCTCGGCCTCGTGCAGGGGCTGACCGAATTCCTGCCGATCTCGTCGAGCGCGCACCTGCGCATCGTCGGAGAACTCGCGGCGTGGGGCGACCCGGGCGCGACGTTCACCGCGATCACGCAGCTCGGCACCGAGCTGGCCGTCATCATCTACTTCCGGCGCGAGATCGGCCGGATCATCTCGAAATGGTTCCGCTCCCTGGGCGGGCGCGGGGGCCGGCGCTCCGCCGGTGTGCAGAAGGGCGACCCCGATGTGCGGATGGGGTGGCTGATCATCGTGGCCACGATCCCGATCGTGATCGTCGGCTTCCTGCTGCAGGACACCATCCGCACGGCGTTCCGTTCGCTGTGGATCGTCGCCATCGTGCTCATCGTGTTCGGTGTGATCCTCGGCCTCGCGGACCGGCTCGGCCGGCGCACCAAGGGCCTCGACGACATCTCGTACCGGGACGGCATCCTGATCGGGCTGGCGCAGATGCTCGCGCTGGTCCCCGGCGTCTCACGGTCGGGTGCTTCGACGAGCGCCGGGCTGGCGCTCGGCTACGAGCGGCCGGCGGCGGCGCAGTTCTCGTTCCTGCTCGCGGTGCCCGCG
>DATHJG010001120.1:0-2201 GCA_035489875.1 Solirubrobacteraceae bacterium
CGCGCTGTCGGTGCTGATCTCCCCTGACGGGGACGCGAGCTACCTCGGCCGCGGGCAGGGCCAGACCTGGGTCCCGGCGCTCGCCGCCGCAGCGCTCGCGGCCGGCGCGCGCGACGTCGCGGCGACCCAGCCGGTCCGCGCCGGGCGCTACCTCGCCGGCGCGCAGCGCGCGCTGCACCGGCTGGTCGCGCTGCACGCGAGCCCGCAGGGCCTCCAGGTCGTCCCGGGCGCGCTCACGCGGACCACGACCGCCGGGATCGACGCGTACGCCCACACGGTCGCCTACAACGGCCTGGCGCTGTTCGGCCTCACGCAGGCGCTCGACGCCCTCGCCGCGATCCCCGCGACGCCGATCGGGCCGCTGCCCGCGGACGGGCGGCTCGCGGTAGTGGACGAGCGTGCGAGCGGGCTCGCCGTGGTCGGCAACGGCACCATCTGGCTCGCCGTGCACAAGACGGCCACCGACGCGAACGACCTGCGCCACGACTTCGGCGCGCTCGCGCTCAAGCAGCGCACGCCGGCGGGCTGGATCGACCTGCTCGCGCCCCGGCCGCAGACGAAGATCACGCCCGACAGCAGCGGGCCGGCGCTGATGCACCTCGGCCGGCCGCTCAAGCCGACCGGGTACGCGATCCACGCGCACGGCCGCACGATCATCGTCAACGGCACGTACCGCGCGAACAACCGCATCGTCCGCCGCGCGCAGTTCCGCTGGCGGCTGACCCCGCGGGGCGCCCGGCTGCGCGTCGCCGGCGCCCACCGCGGCGACCGCTTCCGGGTGCTCGCGTTCACCCCGGCCGGCACGGGCGGCGCGACGCGACGCGCGCTGATCACGGCGAACGCTCGGTGGCGCTTCGACCGGCGGATCCGGGTCCGGCGCCTCCCCGGCTACCATTCCGGCCCGGTGGAGAACCTGGACGCGCTCGAGGCGCGCTTCACCGCTCCGAAGTCCGGGCGCTTCGTCGTGTCGATCGGAAGCAGCTGAGTCCGCTTCCGGACGCCGCCGATCACAGCGGTGTCCGCCGCAGACCCGACAACGGAATGTTCGTGATCTCCCTTCGCCGCCTGATTCCCCTGATCCTGACCCTGGCGGCCTGCCTGGCCCTGCCCGCCGGCGCGCACGCGTTCACGATCGGCATGAGCGACCAGAAGACCGGCATGTGGCAGGACCCGCGCTTCCAGCAGCTCGGCATCGGGCACGTGCGCCTGCTGATGGCCTACGACTCGGTCCTGCGCGGCGACTTCAGCCGCTACGACCACTGGATGACCACCGCGCAGGCGCGCGGCGCCGACGTGCTCCTGACGATCAACCAGAGCGCGGTCCATCCCAGCCGCCTGCCCACGCTCGCCCGGTACCGCCGCGTCGTGCGGATCCTTCACAAGCGCTACCCCTGGGTCACGGCGATGGCGGCCTGGAACGAGGCCAACCACAAGAGGCAGCCGACCTATCGCAAGCCGGCGCGGGCGGCGCAGTACTACAACGTGATGCGCGAGGAGTGCCGCGGCTGCACGATCGTCGCGGCCGACGTGCTGGACTCGAGCAACATGCTCCCCTGGGTCAAGGCGTTCAAGCGCCATGCCAAGAGCCCGCGGATCTGGGGCCTGCACACCTACGGCGACACGAACCACTTCAAGCCGCTGGCGGCGACGGCGACACGCCAGCTCCTGCGCGCCGTCAAGGGCGACGTGTGGCTGACCGAGACCGGCGGCATCGTCCGCTTCTCCGCCCGCTACCGCGGCGGGAAGAGCGGCGAGGCCCGCGCGGCGCGCGCGGTGAAGCGCACGTTCGCGGTCGCGCGCTCGAGCAGCCGCATCAAGCGGGTCTACCTCTACCACTGGGACGCGGACAAGCGGTTCTACACGTGGGATTCGGCGTTCGTCGCCGCGAACGGCCGCGCCCGTCCTGCGCTCGATGTGCTGCGGCGGGAGCTCAACAAGCTGCGCCGGCGGGCCAACGAGCCGGCCGTGCCGTCGCTGACGACGTTCCCGAAGGGCAAGCTCCCGCTCGGCTAGAACCGCGAACGGCCCGCCGATTGGCGGGCCGTTCGGGCACTGCGTTTGAAGCTGTGGTCCGTCTAGATGGTCTGGACGTTCGCCGCGTTCGGGCCCTTGGGGCCGGTCTCGGCGTCGTAGGAGACCTTCGCGCCCTCGGCCAGCGTCTTGAAGCCGCTGCCCTGGATGGCGGAGTGGTGGACGAAGAG
>DATHJG010001121.1:0-2204 GCA_035489875.1 Solirubrobacteraceae bacterium
TTCCCGTCCACGTAGGAGGCGTGCCGGAGCAGCTCGTGCAGCACCTCCTCGTCGGGCGGGCGACGCGAGAACCGGCGGATTGCGTCGGCGGCGAACGCGCGGAACCGCTCGTCGGGCAGGTCGCCCCTCGCGACGCCGAGGAGGAAGAAGCGCTCGGGGAGCGCGCCCTCGTGCGCGAGGTTGTAGATCGCGGGCAGCAGCTTGCGCTGGGCGAGGTCGCCCGTGGCGCCGAGGATGACGAGCGTCGTCGGATGCGCCGGGAGCCGCTCCAGGCTCTCGACGAGCGGGTTCTCCCCGAAGGCGTCGGGGCTGACGGCGGGGCTGGCCACGCGGGCGCCCGTCAGCCCGCTTCCCTGGCCCGCTGCGCGCGCACGAGCGAGTAGATCGCGGCCTGCTCGGCCGGCACCCGGTTGGCGACCTGGTTCCACACGACGGAGCGGCGCCCGTCCATCACGGTGCCGACGACCTCCTCGCCGCGTCGCGCAGGGAGGCAGTGCATGAAGACCGCGCCCGGCTTGGCGAGCTTCATCAGCTTCGGCCCGACCTGGTACGGACGCATCCGCGCCAGCTCCTCCGCGCGCCTTTCGCCGCGCGGAAGGATCCAGGCCCTCGTGTAGACGGCGTCGGCGCCCGCCACCGCCGCCTCCACATCTTCGGTCACGATCAGCCGCGCGCCGTGCAGCGTGGCGAACGTCTCGGCGCCCAGCCGGATCAGCCGCGACGGCGGGCGGTCGGGCGGGGAGGCGATCCGGATGTCCATCCCGCACAACGCGCCGGCCTCCATCAGACAGTGGACGGTCGGGTCGCGCGCGTCTCCGACGAACGCGACGGCGACGTCGGCGAGGCGGCCGAAGCGCTCGCGCAGCGTCAACAGATCCGCGAGCGCCTGGCATGGGCAATGGAGGTCGCAGAGCCCGTTGATCACGGGCACGGTCGCCGCGGCCGCGACCTGCCGGAGCGTGTCGTGCGGGAGCGAGTGCGCGTAGAGCGCGGCCGCGAGCGAGGAGTAGCGGCGGGCGACGTCCTCGATCGGCCCGCCCTCGCCCGTCTCCAGCTCGTCGCGCGCCAGGACCACCGGGAGCATCCCGAGCCGGTGCGCGGCCGTGCCCGCCGACAAGCTCGCGCCGGGCGCCGGCACGTCGAAGAAGCACGCGAGCGCCTCGCCGGCGAGCGCATCCCGCCACGCGGACGGGTCGCGCTTCATCTCCGCCGCGAGGTCGAGCGTCGCCTCCAGCGCGACGCAGGGAAGGTCCGCGACGCATAGCAGGTCCGGCGGCCAGTCGGCCGGGTCGGTCTGCGCGGAGCCGGCGGACGCGCTGGTCATGACGAGGCTCATCGCGCCGGCTCAGACGGACCGCTCGTCGAAGAAGCACCAGCGCCAGTCCTCGCCCGGCTCGAACGAGCGGACGATCGCGTGGCCGACCGCGTACGCGTGCCGGCGGGCGTGGCGGTTGGGCGACGAGTCGCAGCAGCCCACGTGTCCGCACGTCAGGCACACGCGGAGGTGCACCCAGCTCGACCCGGTCCGCAGGCACTCCTCGCACCCCTCCGGCGTGCGCGGCACGACCGGACGGACCTGCACGACGTGCGGACAGGGGAGCGCGCTGACCACCTCATCGCGACTAGGCCGCCGGAGCTCCGGCTCAACTCCCCGACCGCGCGCCGCCCGAGCGGACCCACTCGACGATCGCAGCGTCCACCTTGGCGGCGAGGCGCTCCTCCGCGAGCGTGATGCCGGCGTGGTGCAGGTTCGCGATCGTCAGCCGGACGCGGTTGAACTCCGACACGCAGATGTCCGGGCGCCGGCCGTAGTCCTCGACCCGCTCCGCGATGAGCCGCACGACGTCCCACGCCTCGTCGAAGTCGCGCATCACCATCTCGCGCAAGGCTTTCAGGCCAGATCGTCCCGGCGCAGCTCGATCGGCGTGCCGTGCGGAGTGCGCTCTGCGGCGCGCCCCCAGGCGTCGGCGTAGCGCGCAAGCGTCGCCGGGTCGGTCGCCTGCTTCTCGGCGACGATGTGCTCGAGCGCCGCCAACCAGTGGCGGTAGTAGTCCTCACCGGCGCCCGCGTCCCGCGCTCGCCGTATCTCGGTCCCCAACTGCGCCGCCCACTCCGGCCAGGTGAACAGCCCGCGCTCGTGCAGCGCGACGGCCAGCGCGAAGGCCTGCGCCTCCCAGGGCTCGCGGAAGACGGGTCCGTCGTCG
>DATHJG010001122.1:0-2992 GCA_035489875.1 Solirubrobacteraceae bacterium
CGCACGTCCGGCGGACGGCCCCGGCGCATCCGACCCGGCGCGCATCGTCGACCTCACCGAGCTCGCCGCCGCCGATCGCCCGTGGGACGCGCCGGCCGGCCGCTGGCGCATCGACGTCTTCACGGCCCACGACCTCGCCGACACCAACCCGGGGTCGTTCCGGCGCAACTACCTCGACCTGCTCGACGACGAGGCGGTCGAGCGCTTCCTCGACGCCGTGCCCGGCGAGTACCACCGGCGCTTCCCGTGGGCGTTCGGCACGGTCCTGCGCGGCTTCGCGGACGACGAGCCGTTCATCGCCTCCGCCGACGCCCACTTCGGGGCGGTGCCGTGGTCGCGCTCGATGGAGCGCGAGCTGGCGCGCGCGGGCGCCAGCCCGGCGCGCGCGCTGTCGGCCGTGCACGACGACCTCGGCCGCGACGGCCGGCGCCTGCGCGGAGCGTTCTGGCGCGGGATCTCGAACCGCTTCGCCTCCGCGTACTACGAGCGCCAGGGCCGCTGGATGCGCCGCCACGGGGTCGACTTCATCTCCAACCCGCTGTGGGACGAGTACGGGCCGGCCGAGCAGATCCGCAGCACCGGCAACATCAACACGCTCAACCAGTGGGCGCAGGTCCCCGGCACGGACCTCGTCTTCGATCACTTCCAGCGCGGCTATCACCGCACGCTCTCGCGCTGGCCGGCGAGCACCTCGCACCAGCTCGGGCTCGAGCGCACCTACCTCGAGTCGATGGGCGCGATGGGCTGGGGCGTCACGCCCGCGCTGACGCGCGAGGTGCTCGGGGGCTTCGCCGCGCGCGGCGTGAACTTCACCGTGCTGCACGCCACCTACACCGACCCCGGGTTCATCCCCTACCCGCCGCCGTTCCAGCCGGTCAACCCGTGGTGGGAGAAGTCGCGCCCGCTGAACGAGTGGATCGGCCGCGTGATGGAGGCTGGCCGGGCTGAGGCCCGCGCCGAGACGGCGCTCGTGCAGCCGCAGCGCGCGGCCGAGGCGTGGCAGGACACCCCGCGGGCGGACGCGATCGACGCGGCGTTCACCGGCGCGGTCCACGCGCTCGAGGACCGCCAGGTCGACTTCGACCTGCTCGACGAGGGTGCGCTCGACGCGGATCCCGCGCTGCGGCTGCACGCGCGTGCGCGCGGCGGCCGGCTGGACGTCGGGCGCCAGGCGTACCGCATCGCCGTACTGCCCGAGACGCCGACGCTGGCGCTCGGGACCGTGCGAACGCTGGGGCGCCTCGTGCGCGGCGGCGGCACGGTGGTCGCCGTCGGCGAGCTTCCGTCCGAGGAGGCCGGGGGCGAGGACGCCGGTCTGCGACACGCGCTCGCTTCGCTCTTCGAGCACCCGCGGGCGGTGCACGCGACGGACGCGGAAGAGGCGGCGCGCGCGGTCGCCGCGGCGGGCGGCGCCGCCGCGTCCCTGCGCCCCGCGAGCGACGACGTCCGGGTGCTGCGGCTCGAGCAGGGCCGCGACCGCTCGTTCATCGTGGTCAACGAGGGCGGCCGGGCGATCGAGACGACCGCGACCTTCCCCGCGTCCGGCGAACCCGAGCTGTGGGACCCCGACACCGGGGAGACGGCGGCGGCCGGCGTGTGGCGCGCGGCCGGGCGGCACGCGACCGCCGTGCCGCTGCGGCTGGAGGCCTACGAGACGCAGGTGGTGGTGTTCGGCCGCGGCGGCCGGTCGCCGGCGCACGCCGTCTCCTCGCCGCTGCCCGTCGAGCGGGTCCGGGACGCGGGCCGCGACCTGCGCGCCACCGTGCGCGCGGATCGCCCCGGGCGCTTCACGGTCGTCGGCGCGCGCGGGGAGCAGCTGTACCGCGGCGACGCCGTGGTGGCCGACACGCTGGAGAGCGTCCCGCTGGGCGGCGAATGGGACCTGCGGCTCGGCGAGACGAGCACGCGCCGGCCGCTCGGCTCGTGGACCGCGATCGCCCCGGACTTCTCCGGCTCGGCGACCTACGAGCGCGAGGTCGAGCTCGACCCGGCGACGCTCGCCGGCCGCCGCTGGACCCTCGACCTCGGCGACGTCCGCGACGTGGCGGAGGTCGCCGTGAACGGGCACGACCTCCCGTCGCGGCTGTGGGGGCCGTACCGGCTCGACGTCACCGGCGCGCTGCGCTCCGGGCGCAACACGATCCGGGTGCGGGTCACCAACACGGGCGCCAACGCCCGCGGCGAGGCGCGGCCGTCCGGGCTGCTCGGGCCCGTCGCGCTCCGCCCGGAGCGCCGCGTCGACGTCGAGCTCGAGCCCGTCGGCAACGCGCGCGTGCTCGAGATCGAGGCCGAGCCCGCGGCGGTCGCCCCGGGCCAGCGGCGGACCGTGCAGGTGCGGGTTCGCGACCTGGCCGGGCACTCCGGCGACGTGCGGCTCGAGGCGTCCGGCGAGGGCGTGACCGTCGCACCGTCCGCCCTGGACGTGGAGCTCGGCGGCGACGGCGAGGGCGAGGCGGAGATCGCGGTCACCGCACCGCTGGATGCCGCCCTGCCGGGCACCGCGGCGATCTCGCTGCGCGCCGACGACGCCGAGCGGCGGCTCCCCGTGACGATCGACGCCGCGACACGGCTGGGCCAGGCCTCCGCCTCCTCGAGCTACCCCGGCCGGCCGCCCGAGCTGGCGATCGACGGCATCGTCGACTCCGGGCTGTGGGACCAGGGGCAGGGATGGAACGACGGGACGATCGACGCGTTCCCGGACGCACTCACGGTGGCGTTCGGCGAGCCGGCCCCGATCGGGCGCATCCGCCTGCACACGCTCGACTCGGCGCAGTACCCCGCCGGCGCGTTCGGCATCGAGGACGCCGATCTGCAGCTGCGCGTCGGCGGCGAGTGGCGGACCGTCGCGGCCGTCCGCGACAGCGACCGCGGCGTCATCGAAGCCGGCTTCGCCCCGCTGCATGCCGACGCAGCGCGCGTCGTGGTCGGTGCCGCACGGGCCTCCTACTCCCGAGTCATCGAACTGGAGGCATTGCCCCGATGAGGCGCTTGG
>DATHJG010001123.1:0-4874 GCA_035489875.1 Solirubrobacteraceae bacterium
CTGGTGCTCCGATCACGACCCGTTCACCCGCATGAAGGGCATGCACGGTGTGCGGTTGCACCCCGATCGCGCGACCGTCGAGCTCGTCGTGCGGCTGCACAACCGCACCAGCGAGGTGCAGACCTTCCTCTGGTGGGCGAACGTCGCCGCCGCCGTGCACGACGAGTACCAGTCGTTCTTCCCGACCGACGTCCACTACGTCGCGGACCATGCCCGCCGGGCGATCACCGCGTTCCCCGCCGCCGACCGGCGGTACTACGGGGTCGACTACGCGGCGCGCGCCGCCGACGGCCGCAACCGGCTCGACTTCTACCGCAACATCCCGGTGCCGACCTCATACATGGTCACCGACACCCGCGACGACTTCTTCGGCGGGTACGACCATCGCGCCGGTGCGGGGTTCGTGCATGTCGCCGACCGGCACATCGCGCCCGGCAAGAAGCAGTGGACCTGGGGCAACGCGCCGTTCGGGCACGCGTGGGACCGGCTGCTGACCGACCACGACGGCCCGTACGTCGAGCTCATGGCCGGCGTGTACACCGACAACCAGCCCGACTTCTCCTGGCTCGAGCCCGGTGAGACCAAGACATTCACCCAGGTGTGGTTCCCGATCCAGCAGATCGGCCCGGCTCACCAGGCGAACGTGGATGCGGCGGTGCGGCTGGATGTCAGCGACGCCGAGGTGGCGCTCGGCCTGTGCGTGACGGCCGCTCGTCCCGGCACCCGGGTCGTCGTCACCGGCCGCGACCGCATCCTCTTCGACCAGACGGTTGACCTCGCCCCGGGCGAGCCGTTCACCGCGAGAGTTCCCGCGCGCGGGTACGCGGCGCCGGATGTGGAGGTGGCGGCCGTGCAGGACGGCACCGACATCATCCGCTGGCGTCCGCGTCCCGTGTCGCGGGGCACCGAACCGCAGCCCGCCACCGAGCCGCCCCCGCCCGACCGCATCGCGAGCGTCGACGAGCTCTACCTGACCGGCGTGCACCTGGCGCAGTACCGGCATCCGACCCGGTCGCCGCTGCCGTACTGGGAGGAGGCGCTCCGTCGGGATCCCGAGGACGCGCGCTGCAACCTCGCGCTGGCCGATGACGCCTACCGGCGCGCCGACTACGCGGCGGCGGAGACGTTCGCGCGGCGCGCCCTGGCCCGGCTGACCCTCCGCAACGCCAACCCGCGCGACGGCGAGGCGTCGTATCTGCTCGGACTGATCCTCGCGCGTACCGGACGGGAGGAGGACGCGGTGGACGCCTTCTCGAAGGCCGCCTGGGATTCCCGCCGGCTGGCCCCCGCCTCCGTCGAACTCTCCCGCCTGCACGCGCGAGCGGGCGACGACGCCCGGTCGCTCGACCGCGCTCGTACCGCGCTGTCGGTTCAACCCGACGATTCCCGGGCACGCACCCTGGAGGTCGTCGTGCTCCGCCGGCTCGGGCGCGACGCCGAAGCGGCCGCACGCCTCGAGAGCTGGCTCGCCGTCGATCCGCTGGATCAGCTGGCGCGCGCGCTCGCGGGTGCCGAGGCCGGCCGCGACGCGCGGACGGCCATCGACGTCGCGCTCGAGCTGGCAGCCGCCGGGGCGATCGACGACGCGTTGCGCATGCTCGACGCGGCGATCGAAATCATCCCGACCGCGGCCGGACGCGTGCGCCCGATCGCCCACTACCACCGCGCGGAACTGCTCGATCGGGCAGGGCGCACGGCCGAGGCGGCGGGCGCCAGGCGCAGCGCCGCCGGAGCCGACCCCGAGCGCTGCTTCCCCGCGGGACTCGACGACCACGATGCGCTGCGTGCCGCCCTCGCGGCGGATCCCTCGGACGGGCGCGCCGCCGCCCTGCTCGCCATGCTGCTGCTCGACCGCGGGCGCGCGGCCGAAGCGCTCGAGTTGTGGCAGTCGGCGATCGAGGGCGGCCTGCAGGATGCCGTCGCGTACCGCAACGCGGCCATCACCGTGTACAACGTGAACGGCGACGCGACCCGTGCCCTGGATTGGTACGTGCGTGCCCTCGAGCGCGACCCGGTCGCTCGCCTGCTCTACGAGCGGGACCAGCTCCTGAAACGCACCGGTGCCGCAGCCCACGAGCGCCTCGCGCTGCTCGACCAGGAGCGCCCCGAGGTGCTGCGGCGTGACGATCTCACCGTGGAGTACTGCCGGCTGCTGGTACGCGTCGGGCGGGCAGTCGAGGCGTTCGCGCTCATGGAATCCCGCCGCTTCGCTCCATGGGAGGGCGGCGAGGGGCTGACGATCGCCGCCTGGGAGGACGCCACCCTGGCGCTCAGCGATGCGGCCCGCGCACGGGGCGACCTGGTCGCCGCGGCCGCCTTTGCGCGGCGTGCGATCGATCTGCCGGAGACGCTCGGCGAAGCCCGACACGCCCTGACCGATACGCAGGAGCTGCACGAGCGCCTGGCCGCCATCTGGGATGCGGCCGGTCGCCCCGAGGATGCCGCTACGACGCGTGCGTCTGCCGTGGTCAGTTCGGTCGCCCCCGTCGCGGCGTCACCGACCGACAGCCGCGTGGACTACTTCGCCACCTCGTTGCCCGACCTGCTGTTGTTCGCGCGGCACGAGCCGCACGGGACGCGCACGGGCTAGTCGAGCTGAGCGTGCGCCGCCGCGATGAGGGCGTTCGCGAGGGCGTCCGGGTGGCCGTTGGCGCCGAACTCGACCACGGCGGTCGTGATCGCCTTCGTCCACTCCGGGTTGGCGGCGACACCGTGCGCCAGCGAGGGCACGACGGTGTCGAGCTGCAGGGATGCGATGGCGGTCTGCTGGTACGCCGGGTAGTCCTCGGCGAGCGTGTCGGTGCGCGCCGGGATGGAGCCCTTCACCATGCTGAGCGCCTTCTGGCCCTCGGCCGAGCTGACGGTGAGCAGCCATTGCCGAGCCGCACTGTCGTGGACGGCACCGATGGGCAGCGTGAACGAGTCGGTCTGGAAATCGAAGAGACCGACGGTGCCGGGAGTCGGGATCGCCGAGAACTGACCGCCCGACGCCCCGCCCACCCGCTGGAACGATGCCAACGCGAAGTCGGCCATCAGCACGTAGGCGGCCTCACCCTCGATGACGCTCGTGGTCGCCTCGAGCCACTCCATCGAGCCGCTCGTCGGCTTGGTGTACTCGAGCAGCTGGCCGTAGTGGTCGATGGCGGTGCGGAGGGCCGCGCCCTCCCAGTTCTTCGTGCTCTTCCAGAGGTTCTGGTACAACACCGCACCCAGGTCGGCGAGGAGGACGTTCTCGAACAGCTGCACCTGGGTCCAGTCGTTGCCGAGCGCGAGCGGATACTCGACTCCGGACTGGCGCACCTTCTCGAGGTCTGCGAGCCAGGCCGCCATGTTGGCGGGCGCGACTGCGGGGTCGACGCCGGCATCCGCGAGCATGCTGTTGTTGGTCCACAGCACGTTGACGCGGTGGATGCCGCTCGGCACCGAGTAGATCCTGCCGTCGACGCTCAAGAGGTCAAGCAAGGCGGCGCGGTAGACGTCGGTGAGGCCGTGGTCGGCGTAGAAGCTGGTGAGATCCTGCAGGTCGCCGTTGGCGACGTAGTCCGTGAGCCCCGCGCCTGCGGCGGTCTGGAACGTGTCGGGCGGGTTGTCGGTACCGAGTCGAGCGGCGATCGCCTCCCGCGCCTTGGCTCCGCCGCCTCCGCTGACTGAGGCGTCGACGAACTCGAGTCCGGGGTTGTCCTGCTTGAACACGGCGACCAGGTCGTAGAACGCGGTCTTCTCGGTTCCGGAGGTCCACCAGGTGATCGCCTCGACCTGGTTCGGGTTGTTCGGGTCGGAGCCCGCGCCGGCGCCCAGGCCGGCGCAGCCCGTCAGCACGAGCGCGACCGCTGCCACGGCCGCGATCGCGGCAGTGATTCTGGTGCGCATGCGTTCCTCCGCGGGCGAGCGCGGCCATCCCACAGACAACCGCAGTGCATGAAGTCTCTGGTACCCGATCACCCCACGACAGTCCCCCTCGGGGTGCCACCCCGGTGGGGGAGATCCGTGGCGCCGGAAACTACTCGCCGAGAGCGCTCTTCGCCGCCGCGATGAGGCCGTTGACGAGCGCATCGGGGTGACCGTCGTCTCCGAACTTGACCACCGCGGTGGTGATCGCCTTCGCCCAGCTCGGTTTCGCCGCGACGCCGTGCGCGACCGACGGGACGACGGTGTCGAGCTGCAGGGAGGCGATCGCGGTCTGCTGGTAGGGCGAGTAGTCTTCCGCGACGGTGACGACGCGGGCGGGGATGGAGCCCTTCTTGAGGCTCAGCGCCTGCTGACCCTCTGCCGAGCTCACCGTGAGCAGCCAGTCCTTGGCGGCCTGTTCGTGCACGGCGCCGACCGGCAGGGTGAACGAGTCGGCGAGGAAGTCGAACATGCCGTTCGTTCCCGGCGTCGGGAACGCCGTGTACTGCCTGCCGTACGTGAAGCCGGCCTGCTGGAACGAGGCCAACGCGAAGTCGGCCATCAGGATGTACGCGGCCTTGTCGTCGACGACTTTCTGGGTCGCCTCGTTCCATTCCAGCGAGCGACTTCCGGGGTCGACGAAATCGAGCAGCTGCCCGTAGTGATCGACGGCGGCCCGGACGCGGACGCCCTCCCAGTTCTTCGTGCTCTTCCACAGGTTCTGGTAGAGCACGGCACCGAGGTCGGAGAGCAGGACGTTCTCGAACAACTGGACCTGAGTCCAGTCCTTGCCGAGAGCGAGCGGATACTTGACACCCGAGTCGCGGACCTTCTGCAGGTCGGCAATCCAGGCGTCGATCGATGCCGGGGTCGCGACGGGGTCGATGCCGGCGGCGGTCAGGAGGCCGGAGTTGGCCCACACCACGTTCACGCGGTGGATGTCGCTGGGCACCGAGTAGATCTTGCCGTCGACGCTCAGCAGCTCG
>DATHJG010001124.1:0-2788 GCA_035489875.1 Solirubrobacteraceae bacterium
AGGAGTTCTTCGCGGCCGTCCCGGACGTTCTGCGGGAGTGGGTCAGATTTGCCGGACGGACGCGCGGGATCCCAGCCCAGGCCATCGAGCTCACCGTAGGCAGCGTCGCGGAGTGGGCCGAGGAGCTCGTCGAGGCGGCGACGGACCCGGCTGGATGGGGGCCGGCCAAGATGCTCGCGAGCGCGATGCGCGAGGCAGGCGTCGACGCTCACGACGAGCAGGCCGTCCAGGCGCTCGTCGATGAGCTGAACGCTCGACCCGCCGGGCTCCGCGACTCATGAACCGTGTCCCCGTCTCTGGAAATCTAGCCCGAGGCAGCCGCTCTCGAGCACCAAGATTTGGCTCTACAGAGCCAGATCCACCGCCTGGGCGGCCTCTTCCAATCCCAGGGTCGCACGTTCGAATGCTGGCCTTTCCGTCGCCGAGGTCGAGTCCGGCGGTTGAGGTGCTGAGCGTCATGGCCCGCGAGAGCCGTACACGGTTGGGCATGGTCGCGGGGCGATGTGGGAGCGCACCGACGAGCAGGCCAGTTGACCGGCGCTCACCGCCTCAGCCGTCCTTGGCGACGGCTCGCCGTTATCGATTGCCGGCATCCAGCCGGCTTAGCGACTCGGTGGTCGCGGCAAGCACGCCCCGCCATGACGTTGCTCCTGCTCTGTGCGAGAAGCGTTGCGGCCGAGACGTTCTCGGCCGGCACTCATCGCGCCGCTCGTCCGCCCACCACGCGTCATCGAGCTGTGTCCCGAGCGAAGTCGGAGCGTTGATTTGGCAACTGTGTCCCAGTATGTCCGAAAGATCGGGTGTGATTTCGGTATGTCGGACACGCCGATCTCGGGTCAACGGAGAACGCGGACGCTGAAGGGCTGAGCGCGGGCCAGTAAAGCCCTGGACGTCCGCGCCGGCGAGCTGCACTGAATGGCGCCGGGTAGCCTCAGAGTTCGATGTATCGGTCGTCGCGCCACGCTGTCGTTGCCGCCGCCGCGTTCGTCGCCGGCGCGGTGATCGTATGGGCGGTCGCATTCCGGACCGCGCCCGGGGCTCGGCTCGACACGACCGCCCTCGCGGGCTTCGTGGGCTTGGGCACGCCGCGCGTGGAGGCCCTCGCGACGCCGCTCACTCAGCTCGCCGATCCGGGTCCCTTCGCGGTCTGGACCGCCGCGATCGTCTGCCTGGCGCTCGTGCGCCGGCGCCCGTCGCTGGCTTGTATGGCCGCTGTGGTGCTCGTCGGCGCGAACCTCACCACGCAGGCGCTCAAGCTCCTGACGGCGGAGCCGCGAGCGATCGGCTCGATGCCGGGGGCGGACATCGCGTTGCAGTCGTGGCCCAGCGGGCACGCCACGGCGTCGATGACGCTGGCGCTGTGCCTGGTCGCGGTCGTGCCGTCGCGGCTGCGGCCCCTTGCCGCTGCTCTGGGCGGCACCTTCGTGCTCGGCGTCGTGTACTCCCTCCTGGTGCTCGCCTGGCACTTCCCCAGCGACGTGCTGGGCGGCTTCTGCGTGGCGGCGGCGTGGACGCTGGCCGGGCTCGCCGCGGTCCGGGCGATTGAGCCGCGCCAGCCCGTGGCCGCCCGTGTCGAGGCGACGCGGATCGACGCCGTGCTGGCGCCGGCCGCGCTGGCGGCGCTGGGCGTCGCCGCGATCATCGGTGCCGCCGCGCTCGCCCGGCCCCATGCGGCACTCGCCTACGCCGAGGGGAACACGACGTTCGTGGCGGTCGCCGTGGTCATCGGCAGCGGCGCCCTGGCACTCGCGGCCGCCGTGGCGGCCGCGCTGCGCACGTAGCCCGCGCCTCGGACTCGGCACCCGTCGGCCATGACCCACAAGCGCCGGGTGGCTGACGGCCAGCTCGTCGCGCGGCGATGTTGACACGCCTGAGCCCGGTAGCTAGGTTTCCGCCCGGTTCGGGAAATTCGGAGGCCGTTCTAATAATTCGAACGGCCGTAGGGCGCTCTTCGTGCCTGTCGGATCTCGCGAACCGCCCGAGGGGGCGACAGATCACTTGGCGTTGCAGGGAGAGGAGACATCGATGGATGCTACGAGGGCGCCCGCGCCGATCCGGTCGCGGTGGAAGATCGTGCCGATCCTCGCCGTCGCGCTGTTCTCCGCCGTGGCCCTCGCGACCAGCGCCGCCTCGGGGCAGCCGGCCACCGGCCTGCAGGTCGAGCGCGTCGCTGCGGCTGACGCGAAGAGCATCGAGGTGACGTTCGACCGCGAGCTCGACCCCGAGCTGCTCCAGCTGGTCGACGCGAACCGCGACTACCTGACCAACTTCATCCGTATCAGCGGAGGGAGCCCTGAACGTCCCGACGCGGCGCTCGACGGGCGCACGCTCAACACGGTGCCCGGCACAACCGTCTCGCCCGTCGACACGCCCGCGCGCGACACGGTGCGGATCGTCTTCGGCGCCGGCGCGACGCTGACCGATGCACCGTACGAGCTGTGGTTCGACGGCGGGGCGGACTCGCTCGGCGACCTGTACTTGCGCGGCGCGGACGGCAGCGAGGTCGCCGGGGCCACGACGCCCACGGAGAGCGTGACGGGCACCTCGGCGCCCGCGGCGCCAGCGGCGATCGAGCAGGCGGTCGCGGTCGACTCGCGCGTGCTCAGGGTCACGTTCAACCGCAGCGTGCTCTCGGGCATGCCGTTGGGCCGCTACAGCGCGAGCGCGATCCGGCTCGTCGGCCCGTCCGGGACCGCCAACGCCGCCTACGTCCAGCATCTCGCGGGCACGGACCGCCGCCAGTACGAGATCTCGTTCACGTCCGACATGGCGTCGGGCACGGCGTACC
>DATHJG010001125.1:0-2406 GCA_035489875.1 Solirubrobacteraceae bacterium
CGTCGTGCTCGCGTTCGTGCCAGAGGTGCCAGGCGCAGAGGTGCAGGAGCATGGATCGACCGTCGGCGCTGGGGCCTTCGCCGATGGTGGTGTCGGGCAGGTCTTCCCAGAGCGTGGTGGGTGCGTCGAGTCGGGCGAGCCGGCGGCGGATGGCGGGCTGGCTGATGCGTCCGTGGCTGTTGCCGGTGAAGAGCGGGATGTCCCGGCCGGCGGCTTGACGTGCGCGTTCGTGCTGCCAGGTGGCGAGGAAGCGGCGAAGCTCGGGCGGGATGGCGAGCACGCCGCCGTAGGGTCCGACGAGAACGGCACCGTCGCTGGCGAGGCCGCGGAGGTTGGCGTGGCGCAGGTAGTACGGGCAGCGGGTGAGCGCGGCGGTGGCGATCAGGGCCGCGAGCTGCGGGTCCGGGGTCTGGTCAGCGAGCGCGGCGGCGTGAGCCACGGCCGCGTTGAGCTCACACGGGCGCGTCTCGCCGTAGCTGTGCTCGAAGATCCGGTCGACAGCGCGCACGTTGGTGGCCACGCCGGCCTGCTCGAAGGCGTCGAGCGCGGCGCGGACGCGCACGTAGATCTCTGAGGCGGTCTCGCCGCCGCGGGCTAGTGCGAGGATCGCGTCGGCGGCCTCTTGGTCGATCCACTCCGCGCGGTCGCCGAGCCAACGAGCCATCCAGTCGTGCGCTTGATCTCACGTGCGGTAGACGGCGGCCCGATCGGGGCGTGAGAGGCCGCGCGTGAGCGTCGTGCGTACGCCGCGCCGCGGCAGCGGCTCAAACAGGTCATGGATCGCGCTGAGATACGGGATGCAGTCCGGCGCCGGCCGGCAGCTCCGTGTCGCCGTCGTCGAGGTCGGGCGTGAGCGCAAGTAGAGCCGCCAGCGGCGCAGTCTCGTGTGGGACGCCTTCGAGTAGCTGCGCGACGGCCGCTGGCGGGCGTTCCTGATGGACCACAAGCCACAGCCGCGCGTCGACGCCGTGGGCGTGGTCGGCGACGCGCCGCAGCGCCAGGTAGGTCAGCGTGTGGGCGCGGAGCACGACCAGGTGGCGGACGCGCTCGGCGCGCAAGTGCAGGCCGACGAGCCGCCAGAGCGGGTCGCGGGGAGGCTCAAAGTCGAGCGTCTTGCCGAGCGCCGCGAGCAGGCCGTACGCGAGGGCGGCGCTGCCGCCGCCGGGCGCCGGCTCGCAGACGACTTGGCCGAGCGGACGGGCGTGCAGGCGGCGAAGGCGGACGAGCGTGTCCACGTCGTCGTCGGGGTCAAGGACGAGCGTGACGGTACGATCAGCGGTCCGCGCCACCGTGCAAGGCGAAGACGTTGCGGGTCAGGGGCTCGTCGAGCTCGTCGCGATCGACGTCGCGGGCGAGCCGCAGCGCGTTGTCGGTGAAGGCCGCCCAGTTGCGCAGGTTGCCGTGCGCGAAGAGGTCGTCGATCAGGCGGATCAGCTCCGGTTCGGCGTGGGCGTAGAGCGGGTGGTAGCCGGGGATGGCGGCGAGCACGTCGACGCGGGTGAGCGGTTGGAACCGGACGCGGCGGTAGACGCGGCTGGCCAGCATCGGCTCGCGCGAAAGCACGCGCCTGGCGCAGCTGCTCCTTGAGCAGGTAGGCGCGGTACAGGCGCTGGTTGACGCGCTGGATGTGAGCGAGCTTGAGCTTCTGGCGGGCGGTGAGGTTCTCGTGGTTCTTCCACAGCGCGAAGCGGGCGCCCTGGAGGTCCTTGTGGGTGCTGGCAAGACCCCACGTTGGCAGACCGACGAACGGGCCTCCAAGCCCTTCGGGCTCGCTGGCGCGCCCTCCCTGACGGTCGGGTTCCGGCCCGTCGCCGGCCCGCCCTTCGCGGGGCCATGCACAGCTCCCACACCACTCACGAGACCGCCTATTCCGGCGATCTGAATATCCGCACGTCGCCAGTCAGCGCCCGCTGGGCGCACGGCACCCGGGAGACGGACCAGTGACCGCCGCCGGCGAGCGGCGCGAACTCGCCCGCTACCAGCTCCCCGAAGAACCGCGAGCGATGGTCGCGCAGCGCATCGACGGCCGCGTGGCCGTCATCGACCGCTCGAGAGGGCATCGCCGGCGGGATACTCGACCCGGCGTTCACGGAGCGAGCACGACGCGAGTTCGCGAGCTACGGCTGAGCGGCTCAGCAATTCAGCAGCGCTTACGCAACACCCGCCTCGAGCGGCCTCGAAAGACGGAAGCCAACGAAGTTGTGTCTCACGGCGTCCGCTCGACGGATTAACAGGCAGGATGGCCCCACCTGCTGACCGCCAGCTGCGTCCGGTCGAAAGCTCACGGGTCGTCGGCGTGCGCGAGTTCCGCACCGTCAGATGCCAGTTCCAGCGCGAAGCCCCGCTCGGCGTCTGCGTCGTGTGCGAGAGGGTGTACCGAGCGGACCACAAGTTGCGCGAACTCCT
>DATHJG010001126.1:0-2200 GCA_035489875.1 Solirubrobacteraceae bacterium
GTCGTCGACGAGGTGCGCCTCCCGGTCCGGATGGAACGACCACTGGATCCGTTGCGTGTCGGCAGTGCAGTGGCCTTCCGCGAAGTAGAGGCCCACCACGCGCCAGAAGTGCTCGTCGATGGCGAGGTCGAGCGGGTTCCACGCGCCGTTCCCGACCGTCCCGACCATGGCTCGGCGCAGGTCCATTCCCGCCCCGCTCGCCTCCGCGAGCCGCAGCGTCCCCGACCGCTTGATGTCATGCAGTCGTGCCAACCCCCGCGGATGCTCCACGCTCCGCAGCGCGTCGATCTCCCGCCGCTCCGGCCGGACGAGGATCGCCTCGCCGTCGACGGCTCGCTCGTCGAGCACGCCCAGCACCGGCGCCAGCTCGGGCGCGAACCCCGACGGCCCGCCTAGCGCCAGCGGCAGCCAGTCGGAAGCGTCGAGCTCGCCTGCGGGCTTCACCGTCAGGATCTCCTCACCCTGACCGTCGCCCACGATGAACGGGTGGTCGGCGGTCGTCCGGACGCGGCGACCGGTCTTCGTCCGCACCTCGACCATCTCGCCAACGTAGTGGCGGCGGGTGAGCACCGACACCGGCAGGTACTCCGGCTCGGCCTCCCCCGGCACCCACGAGAGCACCTCGAGATCCTCGCCGGACACGGCCTCCGCGTCACCGCCGTCCATCTCGGACCACAGGTCCTCGAACCGCAGCAGCCGTGCCTGCCCGCGCACGCGCGCGAGCACCGTCTCGCCCGGCGCGAAGCACGAGCCGCCGAAGCCGATGCCGGCCTGGAGGAACTTCGGGCCGATGCGGTCGTCCAGGCCCATGCCGCGCGCGACCTCGACGACGTCGGCGCCGGTCTCCTCGCAGACGTTCGCGATCTCGTTGATGAACGAGATCTTCGTCGCCAGGAAGGCGTTCGAGGCGAGCTTGACCATCTCCGCCGACTTGACGTCGGTGCGGACGATCGGCGTGTCCAGCGGGGCGTAGAGGGCCTCGACGGCATCGCCCGCCCAGTCGCCGCCGTCGCCGATGACGACGCGGTCGGGATCGAGGAAGTCGCGCACGGCCGAGCCCTCCTTGAGGAACTCCGGGCAGGAGACGTAGCGGAAGCCCTTGTCCTGCTCGGCGAAGATGCGCTCGATGCTCTCCCCCGTGCCGACCGGGACCGTCGACTTCATCACGAGCGCGTGGCGGTCCGAGGCCGGCATCGCCCCCACGACCGCGTGCACCGCGGAGAGGTCGGCGTCGCCGGAGTACGTCGGCGGCGTGCCGACGGCGACGAAGAGCAGCCGCGCGTGCTCGAGCGCGGGCCCGAGCTCGGTCGAGAAGTGCAGCCGCTCGCGATGCTCGGCGATCAGCTCCTCCAGCCCGGGCTCCCAGATCGGGATCCGGCCCGCGCGCAGGCCGCGGATCTTCTCGGCGTCGATGTCGACGCAGTAGACGTCGGAGCCCAGCGCGGCGAACCCGGCCGCGGTGACGAGGCCGACGTAGCCGGTGCCGATCACGCCGATCGGCTCTCTCTCGGTCGCAGCGCTCATGAACGGCGGCTGAGGCTACTAGCCGCCCAGCCGCTTGAGCGACGAGGCGATGCCGATCATCTGGTCGGACGAGAGCGACTGGGTGAGCGTGTTGGAGACCCAGTAGGCCGCCTTGCGCGTCCGCCACGCCACGAGCCGCACGCGCTTGCCGTCGCGGAAGACGAGCAGCTTGCGCCCGTCGCGGACGATCGTCTCGTGCGGGTCGTCGAGGATCGGCGGATAGCGCCAGGTCGTGCCCTGGACGCCGTAGTACTCGCCCGCGATCCCCTTCGCGAGCACGAGGCGGTAGGCGTCGTGCTTCTTACGCTGCTCGTCCCGGATCGTGTACGTGCGCGGCTCCTGGCCCTGGTACGCCGCGGTGCTGGTGCGCAGCGTCGGGAAGAAGAACGGGAAGTCGATCTTGCGCGAGGCGAGGATCGCCTGGTTCTCGCCCTCGGCGCGCGCCTCCTCCAGGCCCCGGATCGACGACGGCTTGTTGTTGCGCCGCTTGGCGCGCTCCCGCGAGGCCTTGACGTCGGCCGCGGTCGGCTCGGACTGCTTGCGGGGCGTGTCGGACGCCTTCGCGTCCATGAACTCCGTCACGCTCTCCTCCAGCATCGCCTCCGACGCCATGAGGTTCACGTGGTCCGGCGCGTCGACCACGCGGAAGCGGACCTCGCGCACCGGGTTGCCCGCC
>DATHJG010001127.1:0-2016 GCA_035489875.1 Solirubrobacteraceae bacterium
TCGGCGGGCAGGCGGAAGCTGACGCGGCGCACCGGCGAGCGGCGTCAGACCACGCTGGCGAGCAGGATCGCCAGCACCACGACGACCGCGACGAGCACGAGCAGCACCATGATCCGCACAGCCCAGCGCACGGGCGCCGACGGCGTCCGGCGCGAGCGCGAGAGCCGGCGCGGCCGGCCGGAGTCGACCGGCGTGAGCAGCGGCTTGGGCTCGGGCATCGGGCCCGCGGGAATCGAGCCGATGTGCCGCATCGGGCGCGAGGGCAACGGCGTGCCGGGCGGCGCCGCGGCAGCGCCGACGTCCTGCTCGCCGCCCGCGTCCGCGCGGACCGGGCCGGCCTCGCGCGCGCCGCCGTCGGCCGGCGAGACGGGCGCGACGCCCTGGAGCTGCGAGCCGACGAACGGCGACTCCACCGGCGGCTCGACTCCGGCGGCGCGCATCGCGCGGTCGCGCTCGCGTCGCGCGCGGTCGCGCTGGGCGACCGCGGTCTTGCGCTCCGCGAACGCCGTGTCGCGCTCACTCTCGGCCCGATCGGCGCGCGTGGCTGCCGTCTCTGCCTCGCGCATCGCGTGGTCGCGCTCGGGCAGCGCGCGCGAGAGCTCGGAGCGGGCCGCGTCGCGCTCGGCGGCGGCCTGGTCGCGCTCGCGTGCGACCCCCTCGACGTCCTGCATCATGCGCTTGCGCTCCGCGTCGGCCACGTCGCGCTCGTGCGTCACGCGCTCGAGCTCGCTCTCGAGGCGCGCGCGCCCGGCGACCGCCTCGTCGCGCTCGTCGACCGCGCGGTCGACGTCGCGCAGCGCCGCGTCGCGGCGCGAGAGCGCGTCGTCGCGGTCGTTGAGCGCCTGGACCCGGTCGCGCTCGGCCTCGTCGCGCGCCACGACCGCGGCGTCGCGCTCCTCGAGCGCCGCCGTCACCACGTCGCGCGGCGGCGCGACGGCGCGCTGACGCCCCGGTGCACGGTCCCAGATCTCCACCGGATCCGCGGGCGCGCGATCCGCGGCGGCGCGCGCGGACCCACGATCGCGCCCCGACGGTTGTGCCGCGGGATCGGCGGCGGACTGGTCGCGCCGGGAGGAGCGAGTCGCACGATCGCGCCCCGCGCGACCGGCGGCGGACTCGTCGCGCGCCGAGGACCGATCGGCCGTCCCCGATCGAGTGCGAGCCGCGTCGCGCGCCGGCTCTGCGGCGGGCTGGTCGCGCGACGACGAGCGAGCCGATCGGCTGCGGGCGTCATCGCGCGCCGACGTCCATTCAGGCGCCCCCGGTCGCGTGAGTGCGGCGGGGGGACGCGGGCCACCGTCGCGCGTGTCCGGACCCGCGGAGCCGTCGTCGTCCTCCGCGTCCGGCGGCGCGATCCGGCGCGCCATCGGAGCCGGCGCGTGCGGGCGCAGCGCACTGACGCGACCCTGGGAGTGCGGCTTCCCGCCGGGCGCCGGCAGGTCGACGATGAGCCCCGGACCGACCTCGAGCTCGGCGCCCTCCACGTCCCCCGCCCCCTGCGGCCACGCGAACGCGGCCAGCCACGTCTCGCCGTCGTCAGCCGCCCACGGCTTGTGCTCGAGCAGCGCGATCGCGCGACGGCGGGAGCCCCCGCCCATGTGCAGGTTCAGGACCGGGCGGACGAAGCGACGGCCGCGCAGGCCGTACCAGCGACCGGCGATCTCGATGCGGTCCTCGCCCGTCCGCTCGAAGCGCTCGAGCTCGAAGTCGACCTCGGATGACGCTGCTCCGGGGACCCTGGACTGCGTGGGCATGACACTCCAGGGTACGCAGTCAGCTCGGAGCGGTCGCGTCCTGCAACTCGCGTCGCAGCTCGCGGATCTCGTCGCGCAGCTTCGCGGCGTACTCGAAGCGCAGCTCCTCGGCCGCCGCGAGCATCTCCTCCTCGAGCTCCACGATCGTCGACTCCAGCTCCGCCGGCTCCATGTCGGTCTTGCGCTCGCGCCGCCGGCGGCGCTTCGTCGGCACCTTCGCGTCGCCCATCAGGAACTCCGTGATGTCCGAGATCCCCTTGAC
>DATHJG010001128.1:0-2171 GCA_035489875.1 Solirubrobacteraceae bacterium
AGGGCTGCAGATCCCGGTCATGAAGCTCTACGAGGGCGGCCGCCGCAACGACGCACTGCTGCAACTCGTGCGCGCGAACGTCCGCGTGCCGGAGCAGGTCGCCGGCGACCTAGACGCCATGGTCGCGGCCGGGCACGTCGCCGCCCGGCGGCTGCTCGACCTGGCGGGCGAGCTGCGCTCGACCGACTTCACGAGCGTGGCCCAGGCGCTGCAGGAGCGGGGCGAGCAGGCCATGCGGGAGGCGATCGGCAACCTGGCCACCGGCACCTACGGCGGCGAGCTGCTGGTCGAAGGCGCAGACGTACCGCTGATGGTGGCGGTGAGGATCGACGTGGACGCCGCGGCGGGCGAGATCTCGCTCGACTACGCGGGCACGACACCGCAGGTCTCCACCGGCCACAACGCCACGGCCGGCTACACGAGCGCGTACACGGCGTACGCGCTCAAGTGCCTGCTCGCGCCGGACCTCCCGTTCACGGAGGGCATCTTCACGCCGCTCACCGTGAACGTCCCCGAGGGCAGCGTCCTCGGCTGCCGGCGCCCGGCCGCCGTCGGCGGCCGGCACCTCGTCGGGCAGTCCACGACCTCGCTGGTCATCCGCGTGATGGCCGAGGCGATCCCGGAGCTGGCGGTGGCCGACTGCGGCTCGCCGCGGCCGTTCATCACCGTCGCCGGGCGCCAGGCCGACGGCGCGCCGTTCTCGCTGCCGATCCTCGCGATGGGCGGCTTCGGCGCGCGCGCGGGCTCGGACGGTCCGCCCACCATGCCGTTCCCGAGCAACACGGAGGCGGTGCCCATCGAGACGCTCGAGGCCACGACCCCGCTGCACCTCGAGGAGAAGGAGCTGCTCTGCGACTCCGGCGGCGCGGGTCGCCGCCGCGGCGGCCTCGGCCAGCGCTTTCGCGCCCGGGCGCTCGTCGACGGCATCAACGTCTCAGTCATAGCCACGCGGACCCGCTACCCCGCCGAGGGCCTCTTCGGGGGAGGATCCGGCGGCCTCGCGCGGATCGCGGTCCGCTCGGGAGCGACGGGCGAGGAACGCACGCTGGCCAGCGTCGCGCGGCTGATGACCGGTGACGAGCTGGTCATCGAGTCGCCGGGCGGCGGCGGCTACGGCTCACCGGTCGAGCGCGACCCCGCCGCGCTGGAGGCCGACGTCGCCGGCGGCTACGTCAGCGCGGACGCGGCCGCCGCGTGCTACGGCAGATGACGGACGGGCCGATCCTGATCCTCGGCGGCGCTGGGTTCGTCGGCGCCGCCACGTACCGCGCCCTCGCCGCCCGCGGGCTGGAGCCGCTCACCGCGGACGTCGCCGGCGATGCCGACCACCATCTCGACGTGTGCGACCTCGACGCGGTCGAGGCGCTGCTCGTGCAGCTCCGTCCGGCGGTGGTCATGAACTTCGCGTTTCGTCTCGCCGACGCGAGCACGGAAGCGCTCGACGCCTCCTTCCGCGTCAACGCGCTCGGCGCCCAGAACGCCCTCGAGGCGTCGCGCCGCGCGGGCGTCTCCCGGTTCCTCTTCGCAAGCTCCATCGCCGTCTACGGCGATCAGGCCGACTGGGGCGACCATGAGCTGGCGGAGGCAGACCACGGCCGGCCCGTCCGCGCCTACGGCTGGCAGAAGCAGCTACAGGAGGCGATGGCCACCGAATACCGCGAGCGCTTCGGGATGACGTGCGCCGGCGTCCGGGTCTCGACCGTCTACGGTCGCGGCCGCAGCGCCGGGCTCTCGGCGCCGATCAGCACGCTCGTCGCCCCGCCCGAGGACGGCCGCGTGCGCGTGCCATGGAGCCCGGACGAGGGATTCGACCTGATCCACGTCGACGACGTCGCGGAGGTCTTCGAGCGCCTGGCGCAGGCCCCGGAGCTCCCGCACGCGATCTACAACTCCGGCGGCGACCGCCGCACCGTCGGGGAGCTGGTCGACGAGGTACGACGCCTACGGCCCGACCTCGCCGTGGACTTCGCCGAGCCGCCGGCCACGCTCGCACACTGCCACCGGATCGACTGGAGCAGGCTGCGGGCGCTGATCGGCGACGACCGCCCCGGGATCGCGCAGCGGCTCATCGCCGAGGCCCGGCCCAGCAGAGCACAAGGAGGACCCGAATGAGCGAAACCCAGAGCCTGACGCGCGTGGAGCGGGACGCTTCCGGCAAGCGCACGACCTAC
>DATHJG010001129.1:0-3205 GCA_035489875.1 Solirubrobacteraceae bacterium
CGCGCACGTACCGAAGCGCATCGGTGAAACCACGGAAGCTCGCCCGTAGCATGGCGCGGTGGCCACGGATGAAACGCGCGCCGGCGCGCTGCTCGGCCGCACCGACGATCTGACGCGGCTGGACGGGCTCGCGGCGGGAGCCCGCTCGCGGCGCGGGGCGGCGATCGCGATCGTGGGAGCTCCGGGCGTCGGCAAGACGGCGCTGCTGCGCGCCGTCTCCCCCACCCGGGTGCGCGCGATCGACGTGACGGCGGCGGAGAGCGAGGTCGCCCTCCCGTGGACGGGCCTCGCCGCGTTGCTCGAGCCGCTGCTCGGCTACGAGACGTCGCTGACCCCCTCCGCCCGCGGCGCGCTGCGCGGCGCCCTTGCGCTGGAGCAGCCGACGATCGCCGACAGTGCGCGGGTGCTGCACGCAGCGGTCGCGCTGCTGGCCACCGCCGGGGCGGACGAGCCGCTACTGCTGCGCGTCGACGACGTGCAGTGGCTCGACCCGTCGTCTCGCCAGGCGATCGCGTTCATCGCCCGGCGCGCGGCGGACATCGGCATCGTCGCGATCGCCGTGTGGTCGCTCCGGGGCGAGCCGTTCGAGCCGTGGCCAGGCGTCCCGGTCCTCACCCTCGGGGAGCTCGGCCGCGCGGACGCGCTCGCGCTCGCGCGCCGGGCGGAGGTCACGCCGGCGGTCGCGGAAGCGCTCGTCGACGTCGTCGGCGGCAACCCCCTCGCGCTGATCGAGGCGCCGGCGCAGCTCAGTCCGGACGAGCGGAACGGCCGCGACGCGCTGCCCGCCGCCCTGCCCGTCGGCGCGCGGCTGGAGATCGCGTATGCGCGGCGGCTGGAGGCGCTGCCGTCCGCGACCCGGGAGGGGCTTCTCCTTGCGGCGCTCAGCGCAGACGGCGCCACCGCGCCGCTGCGGGCCGCGCTCGGCGGCCTCGACGTCCTCGCGCCCGCCGAGGACGCGGGCATGATCGCGGTCGACGCGCGCGGGCTCTCGTTCTCCCACCCGATCGTGCGCACCGCCATCGCCCGCGCCGCTGCGCCCGGCGCCCGGCGCGCGGCGCATCGAGTGCTCGCGGCGGCGGTCAGGGGCCCGGAGCGGCCGTGGCATCTCGCCGCTGCCGCGCAAGCGCCCGACGAGGCGCTGGCAGCCGAGCTCGAGACGCTCGGCTACGACGCCGCCCAGCGCGGCGCACCGGCGACCGCGGCGACGGCGCTGGCGCGAGCCGCCGAGCTCACCCCCGACCGTCAGCGCGCGATCGGGCGCACGGTCGCGGCGTCGGCGATGGCGCTCACGGCCGGCAGCCCGGCGCGCGCGAAGGCACTGCTGGACTCGGTCCTCGCCGACGCCCGCGAGCCGGTGCTGCGGGCCGATGTGCAGCTGCTGCGGGGGATGGCGATCCAGCAGGCCGGGAGCCCGACGGCCGCGTTCGCGCTGCTCGAGGCCGAGGCGGAACTGGCGGTTGCACACGACCGCGCGCGCGCCGCGGGCCTGCTGACGCAAGCCGGAGTGACGCTTGTGGCCCACGGGCCGATGGACCGCCTCGCAGCGCTGGCCGAGCGAGCGCTCGCCCTCGCGCCTCCGGAAGCCGAGCTCGTGCCCGCCGTGTTGCACGCGTCGGCGCTGGCGACCCTGGGCGAGCACGCCCGCGCGCGTGAGTTGCTGCGCCGCCGCCGCCCCGAGCTGCGGAGCCTCGACCCGACGGGCCCCGGTCACGAGATCCTCGCGGCCGCAGCGCTCGTCCATCTCTGGATGGAGGACTACGACGACGCCGAGCGCCTGCTCGTGTGGCTCATCGACACCTGCCGCGAGCGGGGAGCGATCGTCGCGCTCGCGTTCCCGCTCGCGGTCTTGGCGAGCCTGCACCTGCGGCGTGGCTCGCTCGCCGAGGCCGCGCGGCTCTCGGACGAGGCGGCCGGCCTCGGCGAGGACGCCGTCGGCAGCTTCCTGCACTCGGTGACGCTGACCACGGCGGCGTTCGTCGCCGCGAACCTCGGAGACGCCGAGGCATGCGTCCGGCACGCCGAAGAGGCGCGGGCGATCGCGCTGCGCCTGGACCTGACCTCGACGCTGGCATGCGCCGAGCAGGTACTCGGGTTCCTCGCGCTCGGCGCCGGGGACGCCGCGACGGCCATCGTCCACCTCGAGCGCGCGCGGGAGCACACGGAACGCTTCGGCTCGCGCGATCCGTCCTTCCTGTACACGCACGCGGACCTCGTGGAGGCGTACGTGCGCGCCGGCCGGTCCGACGACGCCGCGGCGCTGACGGACGAGCTGGCGGCCGGCGCGGCCGCGACCGGCGGAACCTGGGCGGCAGCGGCGACCGCGCGGTGCCGCCTGCTCGTCGAGGGCGACGACCGCCTGGACGAGAACCTCGCGGCGGCGCTCGCCGCGCACGCGCGCCTGACCCAGCCGTTCGAGCTCGCCCGCACGCGGCTGTGCGCCGGCGAGCGGCTGCGACGCGGCCGCCGGCGCGCTGACGCCCGCCCCCAGCTCGCCGGCGCCTACGCGACGTTCGCCGCGCTGGGTGCCGAACAATGGGCGGCGCGTGCCGCCCACGAACTGCGCGCGACGGGCGGGCGGCGCAGCGAACGCTCGCCGCGCGACGAGCTGCTGACCGCCCGCGAGCGGGACGTCTGCCGATTGGTCGCGGGCGGCGCCACCAACCGCGAGGTGGCCGTCGCGTTGTACATGTCGCCCCGTACGGTGGAGCACCACCTACGCATGGCCTACCGCAAGCTCGGGGTCCGCTCCCGCACAGAGATGACCGTCCAGTTCGCCGGCGAGATCGACACGGCAGAGGGCTCGCCCGCGTAGGCGCGCTCGCGCCGACGAGCGCGTGGCGCCCGGCGCGTCGGGAACGGGCAATCTGGTTCAGAAGGCAAGGCTCGGTACCAGTCCGGTTTCATCATTCGCCTTGATCACGGCCCACTGGGCGTCCGCGGTAGCGTCGCTCACGCTCGATGGGACAACAAAGCGCGAACCGAACGGCTCAGATCGGACGGAGGTGGGGCCAGTTCAAGCGTCCACAGTGGGGCCAGACGAAGCGTCTACACCCAGCGCGAAGCGCACCTGCGCGGTGAAGAGCTGAACTTCGCAATCGTCCGGACTTCAACGAGGCTGTCGCGGCCTCGGATCTCGAAGAGGCCTCGCAGCTCGACAGCTTGATCGGCCCGGCGGTCATTCGGCGCTGCTGGCCGGACTGGGTGC
>DATHJG010001130.1:0-4441 GCA_035489875.1 Solirubrobacteraceae bacterium
CACGACGGTCAGGCCCAGCAGCGCGGTCGGCGCCGCGCCCGGGAGATGCCATGGCGCCGGCGTGAGCGGGCGCGGCACTCCCGTCGTCGCATGAGAGGAGGCCATCAGGCGCGGGGGGTCCGGGAGACGACAGGTGAGCCGCCCCAGGGCGCCGCCAGTGTACCCGCCCCTTCACGCCTCCGGAACCCGCCGTTACGCTCGGCGACGTGCCCAGGAACCAGCCCCCGCTGGTGACCACGCTGACCCCGGTGCTCGACGAGGAGCGGCACATCCGCGAGACCGTGGCCGCGCTGCAGGGCCAGGACGTGGCCGACCAGGCCGAGTTCATCTTCATCGACGGCCGCTCGACGGATCGGACGCGGCCGATCCTCGAAGCGCTCGCGCGCATCGATCCCCGGATCCGGGTGCTCGACAACCCGGCCCGCCACACCGCGAGCGGGCTCAACATCGGGTTGCGGGCGGCGTCCGGCGCGTACGTGGCGCGGGTCGACGCGCACACGTCCTACCCGCCGCACTACCTCTCCGGCGGCATCGAGCGACTGCGCCGAGAGGACGTCGACTGGGTGTCGGGACCGCAGCTGCCGGTCGGCGAGGGCCGGTGGTCGCGGCGCGTGGCGCTCGCGCTCGGGACGCCGCTGGCCACGGGTGGCTCCAACCGCTGGAACCGCGACGTGGCGCAGCACGGCGGCGGCGAGGTCGAGCTGGGGACGGGCGTGTTCACCGGCGTCTGGCGGCGCACGACACTCGACCACTACGGCGGGTGGGACGAGGGCTGGCCGATCAACCAGGACTCCGAGCTCGCCGCGCGCGTGCTCGGCGAGGGCGGCCGCATCGTGTCGCTCCCGTCGCTCGCCGCCCGCTACGTGCCGCGCGACTCGCTCCGGCGGCTCGGGCGCCAGTACTTCCGCTACGGCATGTACCGCGCCAAGACGTCGTTGCGGCATCCCTCGACCGTCCGGCCCGTCCAGCTCGGCCTCCCCGGCGTCGCCGCGGCGCTCACGTGCTCGGTCGCCGCCCCGCGGCTGCTCCGGCGGGCCGCCCGCGGCGCGATGGCGGCCTACGCGGCGGCGGTCGTCGCTCAGAGCGCGCGCACGACGGCCGTGGCGTCGCGCGACACGCTCGCGCTGCCCGCCGTGTTCGCGACGATGCACGTCGCATGGGGGGCCGGCTTCCTCGTCGGGCTCGTGCGCTTCGCTCCGCCCGCGCGCCGCCGGCCGGCGCTCGCCGACGACCTCGTCCGGCGATCCGTCCTGCCCGGATGAGCGGCGCGCGGCCGCTGCGGCTCGCGGTCTACCTCGACTACGTGCACCGGCGGGAGGGATCGACGATCTACGCCCCGCGGGCGTTCGCGCTCTTCGTGGCGGGGCTGCGCCCCTCGTTCGACCGGGTCGTCGTGGCGGGGCGCGTGGACCCGCAGCCGGGCCGCTCGCACTACCCGCTGGAGGGCGTCGAGTTCCTCGAGCTGCCGCACTACGAGAGCGCGGCCAGCCCCGCCGGCCTCGCCCGGGCGGCCGCAGGGGCGCTCCGCCGCTGGGACGGCGCGGTCCGTGACGCGGACGTCGTGTGGGTGCTCGGCCCGCAGGGGCTGGCGCTGCCGCTCGTCGCGCTCGCGCTGGCCCGCCGCAAGCGGGTCGTCCTCGGGGTCCGCCAGGACCTGCCCGAGTACGCGCGCAGCCGGCATCCGGGTCGCCGGCTCGTGCACGCGGCCGCGGACCTCCTGGACGGCGCGTTCCGCGCGCTGGCCCGCTTCCTGCCGGTCATCGTCGTGGGCCCCGCGCTGGCCGGCCGCTACCGCCGCGGCCGCGCCGTGCTGCCGCTCACGGTGTCGCTGACGTCCGAGCGCGAGCTCGCCGCGCCCCCACCCGCGCGGCGCTGGGACGGCGACGAGCTGCGGGTGCTCAGCGTGGGCCGGCTCGAGGCGGAGAAGAACCCGCTGCTGCTGGCCGACGTGCTCGCGCGGCTGCGCGCGGCCGATCCGCGCTGGCGCCTCGTGGTGTGCGGGGAGGGACCGCTCGACGGCGCGCTGCGCGCGCGGTTGTCGGAGCTCGAGCTGTCCGGGGCGGCCGACCTGCGCGGCTACCTGCCGCTCGACGACGGCCTGCGGGACGCCTACCGGGAGGCGCACGCGCTGCTGCACGTGTCCTGGACCGAGGGGCTGCCGCAGGTGCTGTTCGAGGCGTTCGCGGCGAGCCTGCCGGTCGTCGCGACCGCGGTCGGCAGCGTGCGCGAGGCGGGCGGCGACGCGGTCCTGCTCGTGGCGCCGGGCGACCCGGAGGCGCCGGCCGAGCACCTCGCGGCCCTCGCGCGGGACGCGGCGCTGCGCGAGCGGCTGGTGCGCGCCGGGCTCGAGCGCGCCCGCGCGCACAGCATGGAGGCCGAGCTCGCCCGCGCCGCCCGGTTCCTCGCGGGGGCGTAGGGCCGGCTCAGCGCCGCCGCACCGCACCGCCGAGCGCGCGCACGCCGCGCCACAGTCCCGGGTGCGTGGTCACGGGCGAGACCTTGAGCCGGAAGCGCCAGTCGGGCTCGCCGTGCCACACGCCGACCCGCGGCCACTCGTAGCGGCCGCGCGCCGGCGCGGTGGCGCCGAGCCCCGCGGCCGCGTCGTAGCCCGCCGCGGCGGCGGCCGTGCGGACGCGCTCGTCCGCGTCGCCGAACGGGTACGCGATCGAACGGCAGGGCAACCCGAGCTCGCGCTCGCAGACCGCGCGCGACGTCGTGAGCTCCGCGCGGATCGCGTCGTCGTCCAGCCGGCTGAGATGCGGATGCGAGCACGTGTGCGAGGCGATCTCCCACCCGTCGCCGGCGAGCGCGCGCAGGTCGTCCCAGGTCATCGCCTGCAGCTCATGGGCGTGCGGCGTCGCGGCCCAGTGGTCGATGCCCGGCCAGCGCATGCGCGCGCCGGGCCAGTCGGTCGGAACGAAGACAGTCGCCGGCACGCCGAGCTCCGCCAGGATCGGCGCGGCGACCGCGTGTACGGATTCGAACGCGTCGTCGAACGTCACCGCGAGGGTGCGGTTCGCGGAGGCGCTCGTGACCGCGTCCGTGAACGTGGTCGGGGCCCATCCTCCCTGCAACAACCGCTCGAGCTGACTGCGCAGCGCGGCGGGCGTCACGGAGAGCGCGGCGGACCATTCGTCGCTGACCGCGTGGTAGCAGAGCACGAGTACTCGGGAGCTCATGGCCATTCGAGACACCTCAGCAGAGCGCGGGCGTCAGCCGAAGCGGCGCCGGAGCGCACGTGCCGCGCCGTGCGCGTGGTAGCCGACGGTCGGCAGCGGGTCGCGCGGATCCGCGACGGGGAAGTGCTGACGGTGCGCCAGCGTCCGCAGCCAGCCGCGCGTGGTCGTCTCTCCGCGCCGGCGCCGGACCAGGAACCCCCGCGTGTCCTGCACCGGATGCCACAGCCGGACGCCGTGACGCAGGGTCTCCATCGCGGGCAGCGGCCGGCCGAGCAGGCGGTTGTAGACGAACAGCGGCAGGTCCAGCCCGCACAGGTGGAGATGCCGGTCGGCGGCGGTGAAGCGGAGGTTGCACTCGATCAGCTTGAGGCGCCCGTCCCGCTCGTCGCGCTTGAACTCGACGTTGCCGAGGCCGCGCAGGCCGGCGCCCTGGAAGAACCGCAGGCCGAGCTCCTGCGCCTCGGGCTGCCGGTCGTTCGTCGCGTAGGACGCGACCCCGAAGTCGAGGGGGAACTGCCGCAGCTTGTGGCGTGTGAAGTGGAACAGCGGCGCGCCGTCCGCGTCCAGGTAGGAGTAGTAGGAGCAGAACGCGGACTCCGGCCCGGGGATCACCTCGGTGAGCATCACCTCGACGCCGACCGCCGCCGCGCGCTCGACGTGCCGGCGCGCCTCGTCCGCGTCACGGGCGGCGAGCGCCTTCACGCCGGGGAAGTGCCGCGCGAACTCGTGCGAGCGCAGCGGCTTCACCGCGCACGGGAACGCGAGGTCCCCGATCACGGCGTCGAGCGCCTCCGGATCGCGCACCACCGCGACGGCCGGGGCGTCGATCCCGAGGCGCCGGGCGATCGCGGCCGTGGCCTGCTTGTCGAGCATGGCGAGCAGCACCTCGTCGTCGGCCTCGGTCGCGACGTAGCCGAGCGCGGTCAGCTCGGCGCGGTGCCGCGCGACGAGCTCGAGCGCCTCGTCGTCGCAGGGCAGCAGCACGGCGCGCCGCGGTCGGTGGGCGAGCCACTCGAGCGTCCGCGCCTGGACGTCGCGGCCGCCGATCGCGACGAACTCGTGCAGGTGGCGCGACCAGCGCACCGGCTTGCTCGGCTCTCCGAGCGCGTGGACGCGGACGCCCGCGCTCCCGAGGCTGCGCGCGACCGAGACCGCGTTGGACGAGCCGCCGAGGACGACCGCGGGCAGGGCGTCGGGTGCCAAGGGCGCGATGGTAGTCGTGGCCGGGCGCCGGGTTCGGTCTCGCCGCTGACGTGGCACCT
>DATHJG010001131.1:0-2821 GCA_035489875.1 Solirubrobacteraceae bacterium
CGACCGCCGTCGATCTCCTCGGCACCGACGCCCCGCGCCGTGACGCGCTCCACGCGTACGCGGATCGTCGGATCGGCGATCCCGCCGTCGACGCGGAAGCGCTCGAGCTCCGGCAGCGTCGCGTCGGAGACGATCGTGAGGATCCCGTGCAGGTCGTAGTGGAAGGTGGGGAGCTCCGCCGTCCTGGCCCAGATGTACGTGTCCGCGACCCCGAACCGCACCAGCGTCAGCACGAGCAGCGACACGACGTTGCCGAGCAGGTGGTTGAAGCCGAGGCCGCTGACCAGCACGTAGAGCAGCGGGATGCGCAGGAGCAGCGCGAGGTTGTTCATGGCGAAGAACGTCGCGACGCGCCCCGGGAGGCCCAGCGCGTGCTCGCGGCCCCGGAACACCCAGCGCTCGCTGAGGAGGAAGTTCCACAGCGTCGAGCCCTGCGTCGCGAGGACCGCGCCGGCCACGTACCAGAGCCCGAGCACGTCCGCGAAGAGCACGAGCAGCAGCGTGTTGACGGCGAGGCCGCTTAGGCCGACCACGCCGAACCGGCCGATGCGCGCGCCGAGGCCCCGGAAGCGCAGGTTCCAGAGCTGGCTCAGGTATCGAGCGCCCTCGATCGCCGACGCCTTGCTGTCGCCGCTGTGCCGCGTGCCGAACTCGAACGGCACCTCGGCGGCCCGCAGCACGCGCGTGCGCACCAGGACCTCGAGGAGGATCTTGAAGCCCTGCGGCTCGAGCGCCGCGAGGTCCAGGACGCTGCGACGGACGAGGAAGAAGCCGCTCATCGGATCCGTGACCTCGCGCAGCTCGCGCGCGAACAGGCGCCGGGCGAGCCAGGTCGAGCCGCGCGACAGCAGCCGCCGGCCCGGGCCGAAGTCGTCGGCGCGGCCGTCGCGGCAGAAGCGGCTCGCCACGACGAGGTCGACGTCTCCCTCGCCCGCCCGCGCGACCAGGTCGCCGATCACCTCTGGCGGGTGCTGCAGGTCGGCGTCCATCACGCAGACCCACGCCGCCCCGGCGCTGCGGATCCCGTCGACGACGGCACCGCCGAGCCCGCCCCAGCGGACCTCGGGCTCGCGGTGGATGAGGCGGATCGCGCAGTTCGGCCGCGGCGGGAGGGCGCGGACCACGGCGTCCGTTCCGTCCTCGGAGTCGTCGACGAAGATGACCTCGATCGGATGCTCGCGCATGACCTCGGCGAGACGCTCGACGAGCGGCTCGACGTTGCCGGCCTCGTCGCGCGTCGGTACGACGATCGACAGCACGGGGCGCGCGGCGCGCATTCCGGGCGGACCGCCGGCGGGCGAGGGCGCCGGGCCACCCGGCTGCGCCGGGTCCCGCGACAACGTCGCACTCGACTGCAAGCTGGTCATCCGTTTTCCCTTCGCTGCTGACATCCGTGCAGTGATCAGCGTTTCGCGACGGAGGCCGCGCCGCTGTGGACTCCTGGTCCACGATTGCCCGGCGCCGGTTCGGCCCACAAGTCCAAACCGATCGGACAGCGGGGCGGCATAGGGTCAGACGGTGCGCATCGCAGTGCTGTCGGACCTCCATCTGGGCACGCGGACGCGCGTCGACCTCGCCCGCAGGGCCGACGTGCGCGCGCGGATCGTGGAGCGCATCCGCGGGTTCGACGAGGTCGTGCTCCTCGGCGATGCGATCGAGCTGCGCGACCGCCCGCTCGACGTCGCCCTCGCGGCAGCCGAGCCGTTCCTGGCCGAGCTGGGCGCGGCGCTTCCGAACGGGCGCGTCGTCCTCGTCCCCGGCAACCACGACCACCGGCTGGTCGGTGAGACGTGGGGCGGTCGCCCGGTGTCGGGGAGCCGCGTGCAGGAGATCGGGCCTGGGCGCCGCGGCGCCGCGGGCGCGATCCGCGACCGGCTCGGCAGCGCGCTGGTGGTCGCGTATCCCGGCTGGCGCGTGACGGACGGCGTCTGGGCCACCCACGGTCACTATCTCGACGCCCACAGCAACGCGCCGACGCTCGAGTGCGTCCTGGCCGCCCTGACGGGCCTCGCCCGCCGGCGGCCGGCCATGCGGGCGGGCAGCGAGCGCGACTACGAGGCGGTGCTCGCGCCGACGTACGGGCTCTACTACCGCGTCGCGCAGCGACCGCGCCTGCACGCGCTCGCCGACGCGGGCAAGGCGCTCGTGCGCCGGGCGGAGGCGGGCCTCGGCGCGCGCGGCCCTGCGCGGGACGGCGGCGCACCCGGTCGCGGGATCGCGAGCCTGCGCATCGGGGGCGGGCGCCTGGGGCCTGCGCCGGGGGAGCTGCGGCGCCCGGGCCTGCTGCCCTTCGCGCTCGTGCTCGAGCGGCTGGGGATCGAGGCGGACCACGTGCTGTTCGGCCATACGCACCGCGCCGGGCCGTTGCCCGGCGACCCCGCAAGCGCCTGGCGCTGCCGCAACGGCACCGCCCTCTGGAACACCGGCAGCTGGGTCTACGACCCCGCCCGGATCGGCGCGCACGGCCGCAGCAGCCCGTACTGGCCGGGGACGCTGGTCACGGTCGAGGGGTCCGACCCGCCGCGGCTGCACCACCTGCTCGAGTCGATCCCCGCGGGGCCGGAGGCCGATGCGCGCGCGGCGCCGGCGCCGGGTCGCGGCAGCCCCAGGCTCAGGCTGGTCGGCGGATCGTCACCGTGACCGGACGGTGGCGGTAGGCGCGCCGCTTCGACCACGAGGCCAGTTTCACGGTGACCGCCCGCTTGGCCCGCACCTTCCGGCGGGCGGCGAGCCGGCTGCCGACGTGCACGCGGATGACCGTCGGCGCCCAGCGACGCGCGGGGAGGCGGATCCGCCCGCGGACGAGCGCGCGGCGCGCACG
>DATHJG010001132.1:0-4432 GCA_035489875.1 Solirubrobacteraceae bacterium
ACCGCGTCTCGGTCTCGACGTCGATGAACTGCGCGCGCATCCCGTCGCGCACGGCGAGGAAGCGGTTCTCGTGCAGCACCTCGGGGTGCTCGGTGATCACCGGGGCGACGGAGCCCTCGGTCGCCTCGAGCCGCACGGCGCACTGCACGAGCGCGGCGAGCGCGGCATTGTCCGCCGAGCGCGTCTGGGCGTCCATGATCCGTACCTCGATCGTCGCGAACCGCGGCTGCAGCCGCACGTCCCACCAGAGGAAGGTCGGCTCGGGAAACGCGTCTGACCGCAGCAGCACGTCGATCGCCTCGACGTACTCGGCATAGCTCGCGAACGGCCGCGGGATGCCCACGCGCGGGAACGTGCCGAACACCGGGACCCGGGCTGAGGCGAGGCCGGTGTCGCGGCCCTGCCAGAACGGCGAGTTCGCCGACAGCGCGAGCAGCAGCGGGACGTGCACGCGCATCCCCCGCAGCGCCCGCACCGCCGACTCGGCGTCGGGCACGGCGACGTGCACGTGCAGCGCGAACGTCGGCTCGCGCCGCGCCAGCTCCCGCATCGAGTCGTAGATCGACTGGTAGCGCGCGCCCGCCGAGACCTCCACCTCGCTCCACTGCGCGAACGGGTGCGTGCCCGCGACCGCCGCGCGCAGGTCGAGCGGCGCCAGGTCGGCGGCGAGCCCGGCGCGCAGCTTCGCCAGCTCCGCGGCCGCCCCGCCGGCGGTGGCGTGCGGCGCGCTCGCCAGCTCCAGCGCCGAGCCGTGCGTCTCGGCCGATGCCCGGTCGGCGACCGCGTGGGAGAGCGCGGGCAGCACGTCGTCGATCCGCGACGCCAGCGACCACGAGCGCGGATCGAGGAGCATGATCTCCTCCTCCGCGCCCACGGTCCACGGCGCCGCCGCGGCGTCCGGATTCCAGACCGCCCAGTCCGGCAGCGCGATCACCACACCACCCCCGGGTCCTGCGCGCCCGCGTTCACGACGAGCGCGCCGGCGTCGAGCGCCATGCGCGTCATCCCGCCTGGAACGACCTGGATGTCGTCGAATGCCGACATCAGCACGAAGGGTCGCAGGTTGGAGCGCCGGGGCGCCAACGTCCCGTGAATCTCAGGCCCGACCGAGCCGGTGGGCAAGGCGCCACACTTTGTGGCGATGAGCCAGTTCGCGGTCGCGCTCGCCACCCTCCAGGACTTCGCCACACGCACCGGCGCCGGCCGCGTCGTGGCGCTGCTCGACCAGGGCGACGACGCGCCGCCGGTGCTGGTGGAGCGGCTGGACGACGGCGCGTTTCAGGTGACCGAGGACGCCGATCCGGTCCTCGCCGAACCGGACCCGGACGTCGCGCCGCTCGCGCTCGGGGACCTGCGCGCGGTGCCGGCGACCGCGATGACCGCCGACCCCGAGAGCGGCGAGGTCGCCGCGCCGATCGGCAGCGTTCAGCTCCTGGCGGAGTCCGTGCTCTCACTCGCGCGCGCCTTCGGCGGGCGCTCGGTCGCGACCGCGACGTTCGCCACGCGCGACCCGGACCTGCCGCTCACGGTCGCCGCCCGGGAGGGCGATCCGATCGTGCTCGACATCGGCGGACGCCAGTTCGCCCTGCCGGGCTGACCGGTCAGCCGACCGGGGAGAGCCGTACGACGTATCCGCCGTCGGCGCCCGCCGTCACGGGCAGCGCGTCGGCCGCCGTCACCTGCTGCGTGCGCGCGGCGAGCCCGCCGCCCGGCGCGTCGTCGATCGTCTCGGCCGTGAACGTGCGGCCCGGCGGGAGGAAGTCGAGCCGCAGCTCGCTCGCCCCGCCCGCCCCGGCCCGGATCGCGCCGACGTACCAGCGCTCCCCGGCCCGCCGCGCGACCGTCGCCGACCGGCCGGGGTAGCCGCCGAGCAGCCGCGTCTCGTCCCATGCCGCGGGCACCTCGCGCAGCCAGCGCTCGGCGAGCGGCTGCGCCGCGTACGCCTCGGGCGCGTCGGCGAAGTGCTGCAGCCCGGACGCGAAGACGACCGAGAGCGCGAGCTCGTGCGCGAGGCTCGTCTGCCGTCGCGTGGCCGAGAACGTGACCGGCGTGTAGTCCATCGGCCCGATCGCGTTGCGCGTGAACGGGAGCGTCGCGTTCTGCCCGGGGGATGCGTGGACGGCGGCGTCGCCCTTGTAGGACTCCGCGCCCATCACCGCCTCCTGCGTGAGCACGTTCGGCCAGGTGCGCGACAGCCCGCGCGGTGCGGTGGAGCCGTGGAAGTCGACGACGAGGCGGCGCGCGGCCGCCGCCCGTGCGACGTCGCGATACCAGCGCATGCGCTGCTGCGAGTCCGACTGCATGAAGTCGAGCTTCACGCCGGCCACGCCCCAGTCGCGCCACTGCGACAGCAGCGCGTCGCGCGCCGCCGGCGTCGCGAGCGCGTCCCAGCGCGACCACAGCAGCACGCCGACGCCGCGCTCCCGCGCGTAGGCGGTCAGCGCGGGGACCCAGGACGCGTCCCAGCCCTCGTCCACGAGCACGTACTCCCAGCCCATCCGCGCGGCGAAGTCCACGTACCGCTGCTGGGCGGCGAGGCTGGCCGGGCTGCCGCTGTCCGACCACCACGACCACGCGACGCGGCCGGGGCGCACCCACGACCAGTCGCCGGCTGCCGCGGGCGCCAGGTCGTCGACGAGGTCGGACTCGACGATCGTCGCGAGCGAGCCGATCACCGCGACGCGCCACGGCGTGCGCAAGCGGTGGAGCCCGCGCGCGACCGGCGGCCGCCGCACGCGCAGGACGCCGGCGCGCAGCGCGAGCCGCGCGGCGGGTTGCCCGGCGCCGATGCCGCTCTCGCTCAGCAGGGCCCACGCGCGGCCGGTGGAGAGCAGCGCCGGGAAGCCGACGCTGCCGTGGCCGGCGTCCCGCAGTCGGGCGGGAAGGTACGGGCGCTCGTAGCTCGTGCCGTACTGCTGCAGCCACGCGCGCGTCTTTGCCGGAGCGGTGAACGCGCTGCACTCGCCGGTCACCTGGCGCCGTGCCGGGCCGGTCAGCGTGGTGCGGAAGGCGACGCCGTCGTCGGCGGCGCGCACGGTGACGCTCAGCCACGAGCGGCCGTCGCGGAAGCGCAGCACGAGCTGGCGCGCGCGGTGGTGGTGCGCGCGCCGCTTGCCGGCCGGCGTGGTGTAGCCCTCGGATATGCGCGACGTCGTCGCTCCCGCGGGGTGGAAGCCCGCGGGCAGGCAGCGGGAGCCGGCCGCGAGCCCGATCGCCGCCGACAGCACGCGCCCGCCGTCGCGCCGTACGGTGGCGTGGAGCCCAGCGGCGAGGCGGACGTCGGCGGTGAGTCGCCCGTCCGGGGACGTCAGGCGCCAGGAGTCGGCCTGCGCGGAGGCGGGGGCCGCCAGAGCAACGGCCAGCGTGACGAGTGCTCCCCGAAACGGCATCTCGGCTACCAACGCGCCCACGCCGCCGAAGTTGTCCCTCAGAGGTTGTCTCAGAACCCATCTGTGGTCTGTGAGGGCGCGGGACGGTCCTCACAGGCCGCAGGAGGCTCTGCGGCAGCCTCTTACCGGTCTTTCAGCTTGATCGCCGACCATGCGGTGCGATGCGCATCCTCGTGGTCGACGACGAGCCCGCGGTGCGCGACGCCGTCGACCGTGCCCTCCGCCTGGACGGACACGAGGTGGAGCTCGCGGAGGACGGGCGCGCCGCGCTCGACGCCGTCGCGGCTGCGCCGCCGGACGCGCTCGTGCTCGACCTGCTGATGCCGCACGTCGACGGGCTGGAGGTCTGCCGCCGGCTCCGCGCCGCCGGCGACCGCACGCCCGTGCTCGTCCTGACCGCGCGCGACGCGATCGCCGACCGCGTGCGCGGCCTCGACGCCGGCGCCGACGACTACCTCGTCAAGCCGTTCGCGCTCGAGGAGCTGCTCGCGCGCGTGCGCGCCCTGCTGCGCCGCGCGGGCGGCGACGACGGCGACGCGGGGCCCGCGCTCCGGTTCGACGACCTCGTGCTCGACCCGCTCGCCTACACGGTCCATCGCGGCGACCGCCCCGTGGAGCTCACGCGCACCGAGTTCCTCCTGCTCGAGCTGTTCCTGCGCCACCCGCGCCAGGTGCTGACGCGGTCGATCATCTTCGACCGCGTCTGGGGCTACGACTTCGGCCCGGCGTCGAACTCGCTCGAGGTCTACGTCGGCTACCTGCGGCGCAAGACCGAGGCGGGCGGGGAGCCGCGGCTGCTGCACACCGTGCGCGGCGTCGGCTACGTCCTGCGCGCGTCATGAGCCTCCGCCGCCGGCTCATGCTCGCCTGTGCGGCCGCGGTCGCGCTCGCGGTCGTGCTCTCGGCCGGGCTGACGTACTGGTTCGTGCGCGACACGCTGCGCGACCAGATCGACGCATCGCTGAGCGACCCGCGGCCGGTCGAGGGCAAGATGGCGGCGGGCCTCGACGACCTGGCGTCAGCGTCGTCGGCCAAGCAGCAGG
>DATHJG010001133.1:0-2129 GCA_035489875.1 Solirubrobacteraceae bacterium
TCGCGCTCGCGCATGTGTGGAACCTACCCGGGTGAGGTGCCGCGCAGCCGCTCGCCGCCGTTCACGAGCGCCAGTCCCGGTCTACGCTCTCACGAGTGACGCGCCGCCTCGCTCCGCTCGTCCTCGTCGCGCTCGCCGTCGCCGGCTGCGGCGGCGACCGGCCCGTTCCCGCCCAGGCGCCACCGCCGCCGCCTCCGACGCCCACACCCACGCCGGACGCCGCCGCCCCGCTCACCCCGCGCACGCTCGCCGCCGACCTCACCGCCACGTCGCACGCGCTCGACTCCGCGATCCGTATGTGGCGCCGCGACGGCGACCCCGCCACCGGCGACGCGCCGCCCGCCGTCGCGACCCTCGCCGCGCGCGAGGCGCGCATCCACCGCACGCTCGCCGCCCACGAACGGCTGGCGAAGCAAACGCTCCGTCAGACCGAGCCGGGCATCCGCACCGAGGCCCGCGACGTCATCGCCGCGCGCCGCGCGCTCGGCGTCCTCAACCGCCCGCGCCCGGGCCGCAAGCCGCCACCCATCCGCACCGGACGACCGGAACCGGCGGACGTGTTGCGCGCCCACTACCGCGCGGCCCGCGCGCGCTCCGGCGTGCGCATCAGCCTGCTCGCCGCCGTCAACCTCGTCGAGTCGAACTTCGGCCGCGTCCGCAACCACAGCGTCGCCGGAGCCCAAGGCCCGATGCAGTTCATGCCCGCCACCTGGCGGTCCTACGGCCAGGGGGGCGACGTGCAGGACCCGCGCGACGCGATCCTCGGCGCCGCACGCTTCCTCGCCGCCGCCGGCGCCCGCCACGACGAGGCGCAGGCGCTGTACCGCTACAACCCGTCGGACCTCTACGTCACCGCCGTCCAGCGGTACGCCCATCGCATGCGCACCGACCCGCTCGCGTTCTACGCGCTCTATGCCAGCGGCGCCACGGGCTGAGTTCGGCGTCCGTTTCCCGACATCTGCTCCCCACCCGGCCGCCTTTTGTCCGGCTGGTGGCGTAAGGTCCGCGCCGGCCGGACAGTAAACGGGAGGATCGACCGGCCGGAGCGCCCCGAAGGGGCGAGGGAGCGCTTCAGCAGGCAGGGATGTTGACAAGCGTCGACGGCGCCCCGAGGGAGGTAACACACGACATGAGGACACTCGTCCCGGCGTGCCTGGTAGCCGTTGCATGCGCGCTGCCGGCCGCGGCAAGCGCGCAGAGCGACGCCGACCCGCCGCTCGAATCCCAGTTCGAGAAGCTCACGCTCAACGACCGGCCCGGCGAGCCGATGGCGCTCGCGGTCCTGCCAGACGGCCGCGTGCTGCACACGGCGCGCACGGGCCAGGTGCGGATCTTCGACCCGCGCACCCAGCTCAACACGCTGGCCGCCGAGGTCGACATCTACCAGCACGACGAGGAAGGCCTGCAGGGCATCGCCATCGACCCGAACTTCGAGGAGAACCACTGGGTCTACCTGTACTACTCACCGCCGAGCGACTCACCCGTCGACGACCCGCTGACGCCGGCCGTCAACGAGGGCGACGCCCCAACCGTCGGCATGGCGGCGGACTTCGCGCGCTTCAAGGGCGTCGTGCGCCTCTCGCGCTTCAAGCTCACCGGCGACAAGCTCGATCTCGGCACCGAGCAGAAGATCATCGACGTACCGGTCGACCAGGGCATCTGCTGCCACGTCGGCGGACAGATCGAGTTCGACGGCAAGGGCAACCTGTTCCTCTCCACGGGCGACGACACGAACCCGTTCGAGTCCGACGGGTTCGTGCCGATCGACGAGCGTCCGAACCGCAACCCGGCCTTCGACGCGCAGCGCTCAGCCGCCAACACCAACGACCTGCGAGGCAAGCTGCTGCGCATCCGGGTCCGCCCGAACGGCGGCTATGACATCCCGCAGGGCAACCTGTTCGCACGCGGGACGGCGAAGACGCGGCCGGAGATCTACGCCATGGGCCTGCGCAACCCGTGCCGGTTCGCGGTCAACCGCACGACCAACGACGTCTACATGGCGGACTACTCGCCCGACGCGGACCAACCCGACCCGTTGCGCGGGCCTGCCGGCCACGGCCGCTGGATGCTGATCCGCAAGGCGGCCAACTACGGGTGGCCCTACTGCGTGACGCCCGACATGCCGTATC
>DATHJG010001134.1:0-3024 GCA_035489875.1 Solirubrobacteraceae bacterium
CGCGGCGACGCTGCTCCCCGCCGATCCGCGGACGGTGGTCGACGCGCTCACCGAGCGGCTCCCGCGTAAGCCGCGCGCCCGCGGCTGGCTGGAGGAGTGGACCGGCCCGGACCGCGCGGCGGCCGGGGCGATCGCCGGCGTGCTCGGCTCCCGTCCCGAGCTGTCCGAGCCGCGCGTCGCGGCGGAGCTGGGCGTGCGGCTGCCGGGCGACGCGACGCTCGTCGTCGCTTCCTCGATGCCGGTCCGCGACGTGGAGACGTTCTTCCCCGCCCGCCCCGCGCCCCCGCGCGTGCTCGCCAACCGCGGCGCGAACGGGATCGACGGGACCGTCTCCACGGCCTTCGGCGTCGCGGCCGCATCCCCCGGCCCGGTCGTGCTGCTGATCGGCGACGTCGCGCTCCTGCACGACATCGGCGGGCTGCTCGCAGCGGGGCGGCTCGGCCTGCCGCTCGCGATCGTGCTGCTCGACAACGACGGCGGCGGCATCTTCAACTTCCTGCCGGTGGCCGGGGAGGGAGCGGCGTTCGAGGAGCACGTCGCCACCCCGCACGGCGTCGACTTCGCGCACGCCGCGGCGCTCTACGGGCTCGAGCACGAGCGCGTCGCCGCGCCCGAGCCGTTCCGCGCGGCGCTCGACCGCGCGCTGGCCGCCGGCGGCGCCACGCTGATCCACGTCCGCACCGACCGGGAGGACAACGTCGCGCTGCACCGCGCGGTGTGGGAGGCCGTCCGAGCCGCCCTCTAGGTTGCCGGGCGATGGCACAGGAGCGACTGATGGAGATCCCCGGCGAGGCGGCGCCGGCGGCCGAGCCCGCGCGCCAGACGTCGAAGGGCATCGGCGCGGGCGACATCGTGCTCGTGGACAAGAAGGGCCGCAAGTTCCACGCGCTCGTGACCGAGCTCGAGCAGCTCGAGTCCGGCCGCTTCGAGCTGGTCATCCGCCCGCTGGACTCGCGCATCTCCTACCGCACGGCGAGCGTGCGCGAGGTGCTCGAGGTCTGGCGCAAGCGCCGCCCCTAGAAGCCGTCCGAGAGCAGGACCGTGCGTCCGGCGTACGGGACTTCTCGGATGGCTTAACCCGAGAGGACGGGCAGGAGCGCGCCGAGCTTGACCTCGGTCTCGGCAAGTTCGGCCGCCGGGTCGGAGTCGCGCACCACGCCGACGCCCGCGTAGAGCCGCGCCTCGGCGCCGCGCAGGAGCGCACAGCGCAGCGCGACGCAGAACTCGCCGTCCTCGTTCGCGTCGGTCCAGCCGACCGGGCCTGCGTACCAGCCGCGGTCGAGGCCCTCGAAGGCCGGGATCTGCGGCGTCGCCGTCGCGTGCGGCTCGCCGCCGACCGCGGGCGTCGGGTGCAGCACGCCGGCGAGCTCGACGACGCTGCGCGGATGGGTGAGCTGCGCGCGGATCGGGGTCGCGAGGTGCTGGATGTTGGCGACGCGGACGATCGCGGGCTCGCCCGGCGCGGCGACCCAGACGCTCAGCGGCCGCAGCGCGCGTGCGATCCGGCGCGTGACGATCGCCTGCTCCTCGCGGTCCTTGTCGGAGTGCAGGAGCTGCTCGCCGAGGTGGGCGTCGACGGCGGGATCGGCGGAGCCGCGTGTGGAGCCCGCGAGCGCGACGGTCGAGGCGCGCAGACCCTCGCGGCGCACCAGCAGCTCCGGCGAGGCGCCGACGAACGCGGCGTCGCCGCGGCCGGCGCAGAAGACGTAGCAGGAGGCGAAGCCGGCGCGCAGCACGCCGAACACCGCGGCGGCGTCGTGCGGCGCCGGTGCGTGGACGGCGACCTCGCGCGCGAGCACGATCTTCTCGAAGGCGCCCGCGCGGATGCGCTCGACCGCGCGGGCGACGGCCGCCTCGTAGTGCTCGGGCGGCGCGGTGGACGCGATCCGGAACCGCCCGGCCGGCGCGGGATCGAGCAGCGGCAGCGGCTGCCAGCGCAGCGCGGCGAGCCGCCGCTCGGCGCGCGCGACGAGCTCCTCGGGGACGTCGTCGGGCGCCGCGAGCGCCGCGACGGTCAGCCGCACGTCGCGCGCGCGCCGCGCCAGCGCGAGCTCGGGCACCACCAGCCCGCCGGGGCCGAACCCGGTCCAGTGCGGAGCGGCCGCGCCGGCCGCCGCGAACGGGAAGCCGCCGACGGCGACGAGCCCGGCCCCCGGCGGCCCGCCCGGCGCGTCGGCCAGTGCCTCTCCGGCCAGGCGACGCCACGCGGCCGCCACGTCGCCGAACCGCTCACGGCCGGGGTCGGTCCCCGCGTCGAACCGCGCCACGCAGCCGAGCGCCGCGAGCGCGGCGCCCTCGCGGTCGGGCTGCTCGAAGCAGAACCAGTCGTCGCCCGCCTGGCGGGAGGCGAAGACGACCGCGCTCGGGTCGACGTCGCCGTCCACCCGCACGGTCAGGCCGGCGAGCACGCCGCGCCCGGTCCGCCGCGCGCGCCGCACGGCCCGCTCGCAGCGGACGAGCAGCTCCGCGCGGGCCGCGCCGTAGAGCACGAGCCCGCGATCCCCTGTCCGCGCCGGAGCGGTCACCCGCACCAGGGTACGGGGCTGGGCGACGCGCGTGTGTACCTACGATCGGACGGAGGCGATCACGGCCTCTGGCTCCCTCATCGGCCCGGCTGGGGCCGCCGCCGTGGCCGGCCTGCCCTCGATGCTGCGCACGCCACGGATGAACAGCGCAGCGAAGGTCGCCGCGGCGCCGAGCAGGCCGGCGCCGATGAACGTCGCCCGGACGCCGATCGCAGCGCTCACCGGGCCGGTCAGCGCGAACGAGAGGGGGAGCAGGCCGATCGAGATCAGCCAGTCGAGGCTCGAGACGCGGCCGAGCATGTCGGCCGGGACGTGCCGTTGCTTTGCGGTCGCCCACACGATCGTGCCGGCGGTCTCGAATCCGTTGAAGATCATGCAGGCGAGCATCAGCTGCCACACCGACGCCGAGAGCCCGTAGCCCGCAACCGCGAGCGTCGCCAGCGTCCAGACGACGTACATGAACGTGATGTCGCGGCGCGGCAGCCCCCGCTGACCCAGC
>DATHJG010001135.1:0-13996 GCA_035489875.1 Solirubrobacteraceae bacterium
CTCGCTCGCGCAGGCACGCCGGTGGGACTCCGGGTACTCGGAGGAGCACGCGACCCGGCCGCAGACCGTGGGCTACGGCCTCGTCGACTCGCCGGCGGCTCTGTGCGCCTGGATCGTAGAGAAGTTCTGGGCGTGGAGCGATTGGGACGGCCGGCTCGAGACCGTCGTCGCGCGCGACGCGCTGCTCGACAACCTGATGCTCTACTGGCTCCCGCGCACCGGCGCGTCGTCCGCGCGCCTGTACTGGGAGAGCATCCGGCAGGTGTCGGAGAACATCACCGGGTCCGTGCGCGACACCGTCGACGTGCCCACCGGATGCTCGATCTTCCCGAAGGAGAACCAGCGGCCGTCGCGGCGCTGGGCGGAGCGGCGCTTCACCGACATCCGCTACTGGAACGAGCTCGACAAGGGCGGCCACTTCGCAGCGCTCGAGCAGCCGGAGCTGTTCGTCGACGAGCTGCGCTCGTTCTTCCGGCTCGTCCGCTGAGATCACGCCGGCCGCCGGCTGATCGGGACTGCGCTGCCGGCGATCGGCGAATCCGCTTGCTCGGGCGGCCCCGGACGCGGAGCATCGGCGTCGATGCTCGGCGCCCGGATCCACAGGCTGGTCACCCGCATGAGCGGCGCCCGGCAGCGCGCCGACGAGGCCGAGCGGCGGCTGGCGCTGGAAGCGGAGCTGCGGGTGCGGGAATCCGAGCGGATCCGGCTGCACGAGGTGCAGGCGTCGCGCGCCCGCGTGCTCGAGGCGGCGGACCGGGAGCGCCGGCGGCTGGTGCGCGACCTCCACGAGGGCGCGCAGCAGCGCCTCGTCCACACGGTCGTGATGCTCAAGCTCGCCCGCCAGCGGCTCGACGCGGCCGACGCGCCGGCGCTCGAGCTGATCGACGACGCGCTCGCGCAGGCGCAGCGCGCGACCGACGATCTGCGCGAGCTCGCCCACGGCATCCTGCCGGCCCTGCTGTCCCACGGCGGCCTGCGGGCGGGCGTGGACTCGCTGGCGTCGCGGATGCCGCTGCCGGTCTCGATCGACGTGCCGGCGACGCGCTTCCCCGGCGCCGCCGAGGCGACGGCCTACTTCGTGATCGCCGAGGCGCTCGCCAACGTGGCGAAGCACGCGCACGCGCAGCACGCCCGGGTGACGGTCGTCGAGCACGACGCGCGGCTCGAGGTCGAGGTGCGCGACGACGGCGTCGGCGGCGCGCTGCCGGGCGGAAGCGGCCTGCTCGGGATGGAGGACCGGCTCGCGGCGCTCGAGGGCGACTTCGCGGTCGACAGCCCGGCGGGGGCCGGCACGCTGATCGCCGCCTCGATCCCGCTGCCGGACTCAGCCCCGAGCGTCGCGCATGTACGTCAGCACGGCGAGGACCCGGCGATGCTCGGTCGTGGTCGGGCCGATGCCCAGCTTCTGGAAGATCCCGGTGACGTGCTTCTCGACGGCGGCCTCGCTCACCACGAGCGCCTCGGCGATCCCCAGGTTCGACTTGCCCTCGGCCATCGCCGCGAGCACGTCGCGCTCGCGCGGCGTCAGGTCGTCGAGCGGACCGCCGCCGCGGCGCCGTCCGAGCATCCGGCCGACCACCTGCGGGTCGAGCGCGCTGCCGCCGGCCGCGACCCGCTGGACGGCGTCCACGAACGCCGCCACGTCGCCGACTCGCTCCTTCAACAGGTATCCGACGCCCTCGGCGCGGTCGCCGATCAGGTCGAGCGCATAGGACTCCTCGTAGAACTGCGACAGGACGAGCACGCCGGTGTGCGGCAGCCGCCGGCGCAGCTCCATCGCCGCGATCAGGCCGTCGTCCTCACGGCGCGGCGGCATCTGCACGTCGACGACGGCGACGTCGGGCCGGTGGGCGAGCGCCTTGCGCAGGAGGTCGTCCGCATCGCCCGCCTGGGCGACCACGTCGCACCCGGCTTCCACGAGCAGGCGCGCCATGCCCTCGCGCAAGAGCACGTCGTCCTCCGCTATCACCACGCGCAGCGGTTCAGCCACCAGGGCACACGCTATCCGAGTCAGCCTCCGCCGATGAGTCGGCGGAGCAGTGGGCCGACCAACTCGTCCTTGGGAACGAACCCCGCGGCGCCCATCCGGCGGGCGACCGACTCGTTGGCGGCGTCGGAATCCGACGAGACGAGCACGACGTGCAGGCGCCAGGACAGGTCCGCGAACTGCCGTGCGAGCTCGAACCCGTCCCCGTCCGGGAGGCCGATGTCGATCAGCGCCGCGTTGGGGCGCAGCGCCAGCGCGCGCTCCACCGCCTCTGCGACCGTGCCTGCCTCCCCCACGACCGCATAGCCCCACGAGATCAACGTCCTGGAAGCGAGCCTGCGAAAGCAGGCGTCGTCGTCGACGACGAGTACGGACCAGGGCATTGGCGCCATCCTGGCACCGGCCCCGCGATACGACGGTAGGGCCAGCCGGAGTCCTACCTCCGGCCAGTGGGTCTGGCGTGATTCGGCGTCCCCCTGGAAAGTGCTAGGCATGCTCCAGCAGCTAACGGCGACCATCGCGCCCCCCGGGCCGCGGACTGCAGCGACCGGGCGGGGAGCGGTCCTCTCGATCGAGGCCGCGCGGCGGCGGCGGGCGCGCCGGCCGCAGTCGCGGGACCTCATCCGCGTGCTGGTCGTCGGCAGCCACGCCCTCACCCGCGCGGGCCTGCGACTGCTGCTGGAGGACGACGCCGACCTGGCGGTCGTCGGCGAGGCGCCGAGCGGCGCCGAAGGCGCGCGGCTCGTGCGCGCGACCGACCCCGACGTCGTCCTGCTCGACGCCGGCTGCCTCGAGCCCGACCCCGTCGCGTCCACGCGCGTGCTCGGCGGCCGCGTCGCGGTCCTGCTGCTGACCGAGAGCGAGGCGGACGACCGGGTGCTCGCGGCCCTGCGGACGGGCGCCACCGGTGTCCTCGCGAAGGACAGCCATCCCGCCGAGCTGGCGACCGCGGTGCGGACGCTCGCGAGCGGCGGGGCGCTGCTGCCGCCCCGCACCGGGCGGCGGCTCATCACCGAGCTCGTCAACACGACGAGCCTCGTCCCCCGCTGACTCGAGAGGAGTCGCGTCATGGAGCTGCGCCAGCTCAAGTACTTCGTCGCGGTGGCGGAGGAGCTGCACTTCCGCCGTGCCGCCGAGCGCCTGTACGTCGCGCAGCCGGCGGTGAGCGAGCAGATCCGCAAGCTCGAGGCCGAGCTGGGCGTGCGGCTGTTCGACCGCACGAACCGCCGCGTCGCGATCACCGAGGCGGGCGCCGCGCTGCTCGAGGAGGGCCGCCGCGTGCTCGCCCAGGCCGACGCCGCGCTGCTCGCCGCGCGCAACGCCCGCGGGCAGGCCGGCGCGCGGCTGCGGCTCGGGTATCTGCCCGACTCGCTGCCCCCGAGCGTGCCCCGCGCGCTTGCGTACATGGCCGGCGCCGCGCCGCGGGTGGACGTGTCGATGGAGACCGGGCCCGCCGTGCGGCTGATCCAGCAGGTTCGCGACCGGCTGCTCGACGCCGTCGTCACCGGCCTGCCGGCCGCGACCAGCGGCCTGCTGGTGACGTCGCTCGGCCACCAGGGCATGGTGGCCGCGGTGCCGGCACCCGATGCGCGGTCGCCCGCGCCCGCGTTCAGCCTGGCTCGCCTCGCACCCGCGCAGCTCGTCGTGATGCCGCGCGCGGCCAATCCCGCGTTCCACGACGCGGTCGTCTCGCTCTGCCGCGACGTCGCGGTCGCGCCGGCGCTGTTCGAGGTCCCCGAGCCGCGCGTCGAGTCGGTCCTGCTGGCGGTCGCCGCCGGCGCCGGCCCGGCGATCCTGCCGGCGACCGTCACGGACCGATACGCGATCCCCGGCGTCCGCTTCGTCCCGCTCGAGCACCGCGCCGGCTTCGAGACGGCCGTGCTCACCGACCCCGACGCGGACGACGTCGCGACCGTCACGTTCCTCCGCGCCCTCGCGCGCTTCATGACGCCCAAGGACCGCGACCGGGGAGCGGACGCCGCCCACCCCATGCTCACGCTCGCCGCCTGAGCGCCGGCGCGTCCGATCCCTCCGCCTTCTCGGGTGAGCGCGGATCGCGCTTGAAGCGACCGGCTCGACGCGATGCCGTTGACGCACCGCCCCCGACGCCTACTGGAGCCCGAGCCATGCCCCGCTTCGACAGCAGTCACACCAGGATCGGCCAGCCCGTCCCGGGCCGAGCGGCGCGCCGGCACTTCGACGTGGACCGGATCCGGCCGGCGGACCTGTTCGACGCCTGGCTGTTCGCCGAGGCCGACGCGACGCTCGCGCTCGCCGACTGGCGCCGCGCGCCCCGCACGCGGAAGTCCGACGCGCACGCCGCCTACCTTGCCGCGCTGGACCGCGAGGCGCATGCAGCCGACGTGCTCGCGGACCGGGTCCGCGGCGCATGACGTTCGCAACCTCGCCCGGCGAGGCGACCGATCAGGTACGCGAGGCTGCGCCGCCGTCGGGGCGCATGCGGTAGCCCGCGCCGCGGACGGTCTCGATCGACTCGATGCCGAACGGCCGGTCGATCTTCTCGCGCACGTAGCGCACGTACACGTCGACGACGTTCGAGCGGTTCACGTACTCGTAGTCCCATGCGTGCTCCAGTAGCTGGAAGCGGTCCAGCACCTGTCCGGGCCGGCGCATGAACGTCTCCAGCAGCGCGAACTCCTTGGCCGAGAGACCGATGTCCGTCTCCCCCCGCCAGACGCGTTTCGAGGACGGGTCGAGGTGCAGGTCGCCGAGCTCGAGCACGGCCGGCCGCTCGACCGGGCCGCGGCGCGCCAGCGCGCGCAGCCGGGCGCAGAGCTCCGCGAACGAGAACGGCTTCGTGAGGTAGTCGTCGGCGCCGGTGTCGAGCCCCGCGACGCGATCCTCGATCGCGTCCCGCGCGGTCAGCATCAGGACCGGCGACCAGACGCCGTCCTCGCGCAGCCGCTTGCAGACCTGGAACCCGTCGATGCCCGGCAGCATCACGTCGAGGACGATCGCGTCGTACTCGGTCGAGCCGGCCATCCAGAGCGCGTCCTCGCCCTTGATCGCGACGTCGGCCACCGCGCCGTCCTCCCGCAGGCCGCGCCGGATGAGGCTGGCCATCTTGACGTCGTCCTCGACGATCAGCACGCGCATGGCCTCAGTCTCCGTGGTGCACATGAGAGCGGGGTGAGGTCTCACGCCTGGCTCATTGCCGCTGCCTACGGTCCGGATCTCCGTCCCACAACCAAAGGGAGTACGACCACGTGACGGACAAGGTCAAGAAGATGCTCATGGGGCTCGCGGCGCTCGCCGCGCTCGCCCTGGGCGGATCGGCGATCGCGGGCGCCGCCTCCGGCGGCTCGTCGCAGACGCCGCAGGAGCAGAGTCAGCCGGAGAACCCCGGCGACACGGACAACGTCCAGGACGAGAACAACGACGGGACCGAGCAGGGCAAGGAAGAGGCCGACAAGGCCGTCACCGGCGCTGCGGCGGACCGTGCCAAGGCTGCGGCCGAGGCCAAGACCGGTGGCAAGGCCGGCGAGGTCGAGGCCGACACGGAGAACGGCGGCGCATACGACGTCGCGGTCACCAAGTCGGACGGCTCGGAGGTCGACGTCCGGCTCGACGCCCAGTTCAACGTCCTGGGCGTCGATGCGCACGATCAGGGGGACCAGTCCGGCCAGCAGGACGAGACCGGCGGGCAGAACGACGGAGACGAGGCCGGCACGGCAGCGGCCCGGTAGCACGCTTCACGGTTTCGATCTGGAGCCCGGCTCGGCGAGCCGGGCTCCGGTCGTTCCGGGCTCGTCGCGCGGGAGCATGAGCGACACATCCGCTCCGCCCTCGGGCCGGTTGCGTGCGGCGACCGCGCCGCCGTGGGCGTGCGCGATCGCGGCGACGATCGCGAGCCCGAGGCCCGCTCCCCCGCGACCGCGCGCCGAGTCCGCGCGGGTGAAGCGCTCGAACGCCACCGCGATGAAGTCCGGCGGGAAGCCGCCGCCGTCGTCGCGCACGTGCAGCTCGATCGCGCCGTCCACGGCGACGGCGGCGAGCTCGATCCGCGTGCTGCCGTGTCGCAGCGCGTTGTCGACCAGGTTGCCGACGGCCTGCTCGACGCGCAGCGGATCGGCGACGAGGTCGAGCCCGTCCGGCGCGGCGACCGCGATCTCCACGCGGCGCTCGCGCGCGCGGCGGGCGAAGCGCTCGCGCACGCGCTCGAGCACCTCCCGGGCCTGGAGCTCGTCGTGGCGGATCGGCAGGCGGCCCTGGTCCGAGCGCGCGATCACGAGCAGATCCTCGGCGAGCTGCACGAGCCGGTCGGTCTCCTCGGCGGCGGATCCGAGCGCGGTCTCCAGCTCGGCGGCGCTGCGCCCGCCGGCCAGCGCCAGCTCCAGCTCGGCCTTCAGGATCGCCAGCGGCGTGCGCAGCTCGTGGCTCGCGTCCGAGAGGAACCCCCGCTCGCGGGCGAACGCCTCCTCCAGCCGCCCCAGCATCGCGTTCAGCGTCTCGCCGAGGCGCCCGATCTCGTCGTGGGCGGGCGGCACCGGCAGGCGCTGCCCCGGCGCGGCGTCCTGGATCGCGGCCGCCCGGCGGCGCATCGCCTCGACCGGGCGCAGCGCGGCGGTCAGCGCGCCGTAGCCCGCGAGCGCCGCGAACAGCAGCGCCACCGGCCCGCCGAGGAGCAGCAGCCCGCCCAGGCTGCGCACGGCGTCGGTCTTGTCCTCCAGCGGCGACCCGACGACGACCACGAGCTGCCGATCCTGCGCGCGCACCGGCGTCGCCAGCAGCCGCACGTCGTCCTCGTCCACCCGCGTCGTCGTCGTGATCGTGCCGCGCAGCGCCCGCGCGCGCTCCTGCCGCGAGAGCAGCACGACCGTGCGCACCGCGGGCGTGCTGTCGACCACGCGGCCGGACGCGTCCACGATCTGCGCCAGGTTCTCGCCGCGGTCGGTCAGCTCGCTCCCGCGCGACTCGGACAGGCCGGAGTCCGCCTGCTCGACCAGCGCGGTGACGTCGGCCGCGCGCGACCGCAGCCCCCGCTCGATCGTCTTGTCGAGCTCCGCCCCGAGCCGCACGTACAGGAACAGGCCGACGCCCGTCAGCACGACCGCCATGACGGTCGCGAACGCGAGCGTCACGCGGACGCGGATGGGGAGCCGCTCGATGCGCGACACGGGCGCATGACGCTAGCCGCCCGAGATGAGACTCCGATGAGGTCCGGCCAAGGTCCGCCGACCCCGGGGCGCGGTGACGTCGAACCTTGGCGTTCGCTTCGGGACTTGCCTAAGGTTGCTGGCGGTGTCGGAGCTCCGCAGGCTCGTCGATGGTGCGCACCAGGCGTTCAACGCCCGCGAGCTCGATGCCTGGCGGGAGATCCTCGCCCCGGACGTGGAGCTGATGGCGGACGGCGCCCGGTTCCACGGCCTGGAGGCCGTGCTCGCCCACGCGGCCGACGTCGTGCGGGAGCTCCCCGGCATCCGGATCGAGCACGACCGCGTGATCTCCGAGAGCGGCGACACGATCGTCGTCGAGGCCGAGCTCGTGGACGGGTCGGGCCGGCGCCCGGAGGGGACGCTGTGCGAGCTCTGGCGGGTGGCGGACGGACGGCTCGTCGCGTGCCACAGCTACTCCGCCGCGCACGATCGCGGCGGCGGCACGACCCGCGCCGCCGGCTCCGTGGAGGAGCAGGCCGCCCTGCGGCGCGTCGCGACGCTCGTCGCCCGCGCCGTCTCGCGCGACGAGCTGCTCGCCGCCGTCAACGAGGAGATCGCCCGGCTGGCCGGGGCGGACCCGATGGCGATGGCGCGCTTCGACAGCGACGACACCGTCACGATCCTCGCCGGATGGACCGCGGGCGGCGCCGAGCTCCCGATCGGGGAGCGGCGTCCGCTCGACCCGCTGCTGCGCTCGGTGCGCGACACCGGCCGCCCGAAGCGGCTGATCACGGCGGAGCTCCCGCCCACCGGCTCGTTCGTCGCGACGGCGCGCGAGCTCGGCATCCGGTCGTCCGTCGCGGTACCGATCGCGGTCGACGGTCACGTGTGGGGCGTGGCGTTCGCGTGCACGACGCGGCCGGAGCCGTTCCCCGACGACACCGAGGCGCGCATCGGCGGCTTCACGGAGCTGGTCGGCACCGCGATCGCGAACGCCCAGGTGCGCGCCGAGCTGACGCGGCTGGCCGACGAGCAGGCCGCGCTGCGGCGCGTGGCCGAGCTCGTCGCGCGCGGCGTGGAGCCAGAAGAGGTGTTCGCCGTCGTGGCCAAGGAGCTGTGCAACCTGTTCGGCAACACGACGATGATGTTCCGCTACGACCCCGACGACATCAGCCTGTGCGTCGCCGCATGGCACGAGGGCGGCGAGTCGGAGCTGGTCGGCTTCCGCGCGCGCCCTCCCGAGGGGGGCCTGCTGGCGCGGGTGCGGCGGACCGGCCGGCCGGGCCGGATCGACAACGAGCGCGTGCCGCCGGGCGAGCTCGGGGAGCGCATGCGTCACCTGTTGACCGGCTGCGTGGCGGGCGGCCCGATCACGGTGGAGGGACGCTCGTGGGGCCTGCTCTGCGTCGTGTTCCCGGCGCCGGAGCCTCCGCCGCGCGACGTCGAGCTGCGGATCGCGCGGTTCGCCGAGCTCGCGAGCACCGCGATCGCCAACGCGCAGGCGCGGGGGGAGCTGCGCACGCTCGTCGAGGAGCAGCGCGGGTTACGTCGGGTGGCCACGCTCGTGGCACGCGGCGCGCCACAGGGTGACGTCTTCGACGCCGTCGCAAGCGAGGCGTCCCGGCTGCTCGGCGGGAAGTCCACGGGGCTGCTGCGCTTCGACCCGGACGGCGTGGCCACCACGGTCGCGGTATCCGGAGGTCCCGGCACGGTCGGCATGCGCAGGCCGATCACGGACGAGAACATCACCGCGCAGGTCTGGCGCACCCGTCGCCCCGCCCGGATCGACAGCTTCGAGGGCGTCCCGGGCGGCGAGCTGGCGCGCCGCCTCGGAGTCAGGGCGGCCGTGGGCGCGCCGATCGGCGGAGCGGGCGGCCTCTGGGGCCTCGTGATCGCCATGTCGAGGGATCAGCCGCTGCCCGCCGCCGCGGAGGATCGCCTGGCGCAGTTCGCCGACCTGGTCGCCGCGGCGATCGGGAACGCCGCCAGCCGCGCCGAGCTGACGGCCTCCCGCGCGCGGGTCGTCGCGACCGCCGACGAGACGCGCCGGCGCATCCAGCGCGACGTGCACGACGGCGCGCAGCAGCGGCTCGTGCACACGGTGATCACGCTGAAGCTCGCCGAGGACGCGCTCGGCCCCAACGCCGGCCCCGTGGGCGACCTCGTGGCCGAGGCGCTCGAGCACGCGGAGCGCGCGACCGCGGAGCTGCGCGAGCTCGCGCACGGCGTCCTGCCGCCCGCGCTCACGCGCGGCGGCCTGTACGCCGGGATCGAGTCGCTCGTCGGCGGCGTCGACCTGCCGGTGACCGTCGACGCGCCGACCGAGCGGCTCCCGCCGGCGCTGGAGACCACGGCCTACTTCGTCATCGCGGAGGGGCTGACCAACGTCGTCAAGCACGCCGGCGCGGACAGCGCGCACATCCGGGTCGTCGTCGACGGCGGAGTGCTGCGCGTCGAGGTGCGCGACGACGGGAGCGGCGGCGCCGATCTCACGCGCGGGTCGGGGCTCGTCGGCCTCACCGACCGCGTCGGCGCGCTCGGCGGCACGATCGCCGTCAGGAGTCCGCCGGGCGAGGGCACCACGCTCGCCGTCGCGCTCCCGATCGAGCAGCGATCGGCGATCGCCACGGGCTGACCCCGAGCCCGCGGTCACGCCGCCGACTTCAGCCGTACTGGTAGCGTAACTGACACTCACGGGTGCGAATGCGAGCGCCCCAGAAAGGAGCTCACCATGGCACCACGAGTTGATTCCGCCACGCTGAACGTTCAGCCGCGTCAGCGACGGATCGTGTACGAGGGTCTTGCCAGGGTGCCCGAGGGCGTCTCCACGAAGGATCTGCTGCGCGACTTCGACATACCGGAGCCAGACCTCCGGGAGACGCTGCGCAAGCTCGACAGCGCCGGTCTCGCGCAGCGCACGAAGGGCGTCTGGAAAGCCGTCCCGCTCGAATAACGGATCCGCGGCTTGGCTCGCCGCCCCCGCCCGTCCAGCGTCCGAACCGGATACCGGGGCGTGATCGCGACGAGGGACGTCAGCGGGAGTCGCGCAGTTCGGCGCGCCTGATCTTCCCGCTCGCGGTCTTCGGTAGCTCGGGCACGAAGTCGATCCGGCGCGGGTACTTGTAGGGCGCGGTCTCGGCCTTCACGTGGGACTGGAGCTCGCGGGCCAGCTCGTCCGACGCGGAGAAGCCCGCCCTGAGCACGACGATCGCGCGCACGATCGATCCGCGCTCCTCGTCCGGTGCGGCGACCGCCGCCGCCTCTTCGACGGCCGCGTGCGTACAGAGCGCCGCCTCGATCTCGACCGGCCCGATCCGGTAGCCGGACGAGATGATGATGTCGTCGGCGCGGCCCTTGAACCAGAGGTACCCCTGCTCGTCGACGTCGGCGCGGTCGCCGGTGCGCCAGGGCTCCCCGCGCGCGGCCGGCGGCTCGCCGCCGTAGCCGCGGAAGAACGTCGGGACCGTCATCGGGTCGACGACCAGCTCGCCGTCGTCGACGCGCAGGTCGATGCCGGGCAACGGCCGACCCATCGACCCGGGCCGGACCGCCTCGCCCGGCGCGTACCCGGTGAGCTGCCCGGTCTCGGTCTGCCCGTAGCCGTCGCGGACCTGCACGCCCGCCGCCTCCTGCCAGGCCGCGATCACGCCGGGGTCGAGCGCCTCGCCCGCTGCGACGCACGACCGGAGCGTCGCGAGCCGGGGCAGCGCGGCGCGCTTCGCGATGACCCGGTACTCGGTCGGCGCCATGCACAGCACGCGGACGCGCTCGCGCTCGATCACCTCGAGCCGCTCGTGCGGATCGAAGCGGGCGTCCTGGATCAGCGCCGTGGCGCCCCGGAGCCAGGGCGCCACGAACGCGTTGCGCGCGCTCTTGCTCCAGCCGCTGGCCGCCGTGCACCACACGACGTCGCCCGGCTCCATTCCCATCCAGTGCGTCGCCTGCAGCCGCTGTCCCAGCAGGTAGCGCTGGACGTGGACGACGGGCTTGGGCACGCCCGACGTCCCCGAGGTGAACGTGATCAGGCAGGGGTCGGCCGCGTCCAGCTCCGCCGCGGGCGCGGGCGCGCCGGACGCCCACAGCGCGTCGTCTGGGATCCACCACACCGGACAGCCGGGAGCCGCGCGCTCCAGCTCCTCGCGATTGCGCTCGTCGGCGATGACGAGGGCCGGCGCCGCGGCGTCGAGGCGCAGCCGAAGGTCCTTCGCCCGTAGCTGCTCGGGGCACGACGCGGGCACCGCGCCGATCCGGAAGCAGGCGAGCATCGAGAGCACCCACTCGGAGCGGTTGCCGAGCCACACGAGCACGACGTCGCCGCGCCCGACGCCCTCGGCCGCGAGCCGGCCGGCCAGGCGCGCCGACGCGTCGGCGACCGCTCCATACGACCACGACCGGCGCGTGCCGTCGCGGGCCAGCTCGATCAGCGCCGTGCGCTCCGGCGGCGCGGCCTCGACGATGTCGCGGACGAAGTTCATCGCGGACGCGACCGGGACAGCGGGTCGGCGATCGCGGCGAGCGACGCGGAGGACGCGATCGTCCGGAGCGCATCCGCGAGCGTCTCCGCCCGCTCGGGGGGCAGCGCGAGCGCGGCGTTGTCGCGGAACTTGGCGAGCACTGCGGCCTCGTCGAGCGGGTTGCCCGGACTGCCCGGCGCATGGGGCAGGAGGCGGTCGAGCTCGCGGCCGTCTCGCGTGATCGTCCGCGCGCCGCCGCCGAAGCGGGAGACCGTCCCGTCGGCCGGGCCGAGCGGTTCGGCCGCGACCCTGCGCGCGAGCGCGAGGACGTCGGGGTCCGCGATCGACGCCTCCGAGAACGCGTCAAGGCCCAGACCGCCTCGCACGATGTGGTGGGCGACGGTGAACGGGAGGCTGAACTTCGCGTCATACGGCGTGCGGGGATGGTGCTTGGCCTCAATCGGGTCCAGCACCATCTGCTCGCCGGCGTGCGGGATCCGCACGACGATCGCGGCGATGTCGTCGGGTCGCAGCCCGTGGGTCGCCACCGTCTCCGCCGCCGCCCAGGTGCTCGCGTGTGCGAAGTGGCACGCGGGGAACGCCTTGATCGACATCGCCGCGGCCTCCCAGCGCTCGCCGAGCTCGTCCACGATCGCCCCGGCGTCGTCCGGCCGCGCGCCGTGCGAGGCGAGCAGACCGAACTCGCCCTCGATCACGCGCGTTGGTCCGGCCGCGCCGGACGCCGCCAGCAGCACGGCCTGCACGCCGGCCTGCGCGGCCCAGCCGGCGTGGATCGGCTTGGTCGCGGATCCGTCGCTGAGGTACTCGAGCAGGCCCGACGCGAGGCTGCCGGCCACCCCGAGCGCCGCGAGCGTCAGGCGCTCGTCGAGCCCCTCCAGGCGCGCCGCCGCCGCCGCCGCCCCGAACGCGCCGCACACGCCGGTGGGATGGAACCCGCGCGCGTACGCGCCGTCGGCGAACACGGTCGCGATGCGCACCGCCACCTCGCAGCCGCGGACGTAGGCGTCGAGGACGTCGCCGCCCGAGCGGCCGCGGCGCTCGCCGACGGCCAGGGCGGCGGGGCCGACGACCGCGCTCGCGTGGCAGATGCCCACCTCGTGCGTGTCGTCGAAGTCGAGTCCGTGGCAGCGGGTGCCGTTCGCGAACGCGGCGAGCGCGGCCGGGACGCGCTCGGACGCGCCGATGAGCGACGCCTCCGGCGCGCCGCCCTGCGCGCTCGCCAGCGCGGACGCGTGCCCCGCAACGCCGGCCCCGACCGCGGCGATCCCGCAGCCGACCACGTCGAGCAGGTGCAGCCCGAGCCGGTCCCGGACGTCGTCCGGCACGGGCGCGTCCGCGACCGCGAAGGCGGCGAGCGCGTGGGCCACGGTGCGATCGTCCGGCGAGGCGGTCACGTTCAACCAGACGCTACGCTCTCGCGCACCGCGTGCGCGACCCGCTCCGCGTCGGAGACCCACACCCGCTCCAGCGCCCCTGCGTACGGCACCGGGGTCGCGTCCGCCGAGACGAGCGTGGGCGGGCCGTCGAGCGGGTCGAACGACTCGGCGATGACGCGCGCGACGATGCTCGCGCCCCAGCTCGCGCATCGCGTAGCCGGGTCGGCCCGCTGACGTTCGAGCCGCTTCACAGCATTCCCACACGCCCCTGAGGGGCGGCCGCCACGATGCATCCCGACCGCGAGAGATCTAGACATCTGTCGCGAATGCCGACATGGAGGATGCATCGTGAGACTGCTGCGCCGTGGCGTTCCTGTGATCATCGCCGTCGCCGCGCTGGCGATCGGCTCCGCCGGCTGCGGAGAGGATGACGACGCGCAGGCGCGGCAGCCGGGAACCGCGGCGTCCGCGGTCTCCGACAAGCTGCGCATGGCCGTCACCGACCTGCAGGGCCTCGAGGAGCTGCAGCGCGAGTTCGGCGCGTTCGCCGCGCAGCTCGAGGAGGCGACGGGCGCCGAGATCGAGCTCTTCCCCGTCTCCGATCGCACCGCCGCGGCGGCGGCGCTGGCCGGCAAGCAGGTGGATCTCGTCTTCACGGGACCCGCGGAGTACGTCGTGCTGCGCGAGCGGACGAACGTGGAGCCGGTCGTCGCGATCCGCCGCGCCGACTACCGCTCCTGCATCTACGTCCAAACCGACAGCCCGGTCAAGTCGCTGGCCGACCTGCGCGGCAAGAAGGTCGGGATGAGCGACATCGGCTCGACGAGCGGGCACCTCGGGCCGTCGCAGCTCTTCGTCGACGCGGGGATCGACCCGCAGGAGGAGCTGGAGATCGCCACGGTCGGCGATGCCGTGCACGCCGCGCTCGAGCGCGGCGACGTCGATGCCGTCGGCGTCGGCTGCCACGACCGCGACGAGTACGTCGCCGGCCACGAGGACGAGTTCCGCACGATCGTGGAGGGCCCCTCGCTGCCGCCCGAC